>UROA01000066.1 GCA_900549355.1 uncultured Collinsella sp.
CTGAGGCGGTGGAGGCCGCCACCAGCCAGGAGGGCTACCGCTATGTGCTGGGGTCGGTGCTCAACCAGGTGCTGCAGGCGGCCGAGGGCAACGCCGCGGACGGCGCCGCCTACCCCCAGATCATCAACATCGCCTTCCAGATGGCATTTGCCATGATCACGGCTGCTATCGTCACGGGCAGCCTGGCCGGCCGCGTCAAGTTTGGTGCCATGACGGCCTTCCTGGGCATTTGGCTGCTCGCGGTCTATGTGCCGCTCGCCCACATGGTCTGGGGCGGCGAGGGCTCCTTTATCGGCGACATCATCGGCGCGCTCGACTTTGCCGGCGGCGACGTAGTACACATTTCGTCCGGTCTCACGGGCCTGATTCTCTGCTTAATGCTCGGCCGTCGTCGTGGCTTTGGCATGGTGAGCTATCGTCCGCATAACGTGCCGTTTGTGGCGCTGGGCGCCGGTCTGCTTTGGTTTGGCTGGTTTGGCTTTAACGGCGGCAGCGAGTTTAAGGCCGATGCCGTGGCGGCACTCGCCATCCTCAACACTGTGACGGCCAGCGCGGCGGGCATGGTCTCGTGGCTTGCCGTCGAGCGCGTGCACACCGGTCGGCCCACGCTGGTGGGTGCCAGCACCGGTCTGGTTGCAGGCCTTGTGGTGGTCACGCCGGGTGCGGGCTTTGTCGAGCCGTGGGCAGCGCTGGTCATGGGCCTGATCGTCTCGCCTGTCTGCTACTTGGCCATCAGTCATCTCAAGACCAAGTTTGGCTACGACGATGCACTCGACGCGTTCGGTTGCCACGGTATCGGCGGCATCTTGGGCGGCGTGCTCACGGGCCTGTTCTGTGTGCCGGAGCTCTCGTGGACCGGTAAGGGCGGCCTGTTCTACACGGGCGACGTGTCGCTGCTCATCTCGCAGATTTTGGGCATTGTGGTGACGGTTGCTATTGTGCTGGTGCTCGATTTGGTGATCGCCGCGGTGGTCAAGGCGCTGCTCCACGGCAGCCTGCGTGTGGACGAGGCGGACGAGGCGCTGGGCCTGGATGCGAGTCAGCACGGCGAGAGCGCGTATCCCTCCTTCTCGGGACTTGACTAGCGGCACGGCTTTCCCAGGCACCCGACCTTGCCCCTCAAACCGTCGCTTGCGTACCGAAGTACGCGGCGCTCCTCTTTCGGGGCAATCTCGGGCACCTGGAAAACCCGTGTCATGTGAAGGACAATCAATTTCTTTTATTAAAGAGAGGAATTCATTATGAAAAAGATCACGGCTATCGTGCGCCAGGAGAAGCTTGAGGTTCTTAAGGACGCGCTGTTTGCTGCCGATGTTCGCGGTATGACTATCAACCAGGTGCAGGGTTGCGGCGCACAGCATGGCTGGAAGGAATATGTGCGCGGCAACGAGTTGCTTGTCAACACGATCCCTAAGGTGCAGTTCACCCTCATCTGCGCCGACGAGCACGTCGACGGCATTGTCGAGATTATCTGCAACGCCGCTCGCACCGGTGCCGTCGGTGACGGCAAGATTTGGGTCGAGCCGGTCGAAGAAGTCATCCGCATCCGTACCGGCGAGCACGGCTCCGCCGCGGTGTAGGATCGACCACCTGTCATCCGCAACGTTAAAATGCTGCAATGAGGCACAAGACTTGCGTTGCGGATGGACGGATTATGGGTCGTAATAAATATCCCGAGGAGACGGTCGCGAAGATTCTCGACGCGGCGCTGGAGCTATTCTGCGCACAGGGTTATGAGGGGACGAGCATTCAAGATATCGTCGACCGCCTCGATGGCATGACCAAGGGTGCTATCTATCATCACTTTAAGAGCAAAGAAGAGATTTTCAACGCCGCATTTGATCGGGCAATGGCTCCGATTGTTGAGCGCCGCCGCGCGACACTCGGTGCTGGCAATATGACGGGAGCCCAAAAGCTCAAACGACTTTATGCGCCCGAGTCCGTCGTTCCGCAAATCGATCTATGGGCTCGCATGCATCCTGCGGCAGATCCGGTAAAAAGCTCGCGGCTGCTGGCGATGCAGTACCAAGGTTCGTTTGACGAGTCGGCCGATGGCTATCTCCTGCCAGTGATCGAGGAGGGCATCGCCGACGGCTCCATTGCGTGTGCATGCCCACGCGAAGCGGCGGAGGCGGTATCGTTGTTGGCGAATCTTTGGCTGTTGCCGCTGTTCCGTCCGCTTGAGAACAAGGGTCGAATGCTCGCTCGCGCGCAATGTTTGGCGCAGATGGCGGCCGCGGTGGGGCTCGATTTGGGTAATGAAGTGCTCCAGACAACGGCTCAGATATGGGACGTATGGAACCGTGCTGGGTGGTAATATAGATACTGACGGTATGTAATTGATTTGTAAGGGTAGCCACGGCTGCCCTTTTCAAGTCATTAAATACATACTAATGGTATGTATAGGGGGCAGGCTTATGGCTGGAATGCGGAGGAGTAGCGTCTCGTTGACGCAAAAAACAGTGCAATCTATCAGGCTTTTCGGTCTTCTTGTTGCACAGCTGTGCGCGTATTCGATGTTGTCGGCACTGTGCTTTGCGTGTCCGCTTTACTTGTTCGACTGCAGCGGCTCATCAACGTTATATGGTGCCGTCGCGGCGATAGCGTTCGTGCCGGGCGTGCTTGCGACTCCGGCTGGCGGAATCTTGGCGGATCGCGGAAGTCATCGCGGGGCCCTTGTGGTGCTCGGCATTGTTCTGATGGCTGCATCACTGTTGTTTATCCCCATGAAGCGTTCGCTGCCTCTTGCCGTTGTCGTGGTAGCAATGCTTTGCGTCCAATATGGCATCCAATCGCTGCTGAAACCGATGCTTCAAATTGAGACGGTGCGCATGACGGGCCCAGAAAAGGTTGAGCGTGCCACTGCGTTGGTCTCGCAGATAACCATGGCGAGCAATATCTTGGGGCCTGTAGTCGGGACGGCAGTCTATGGGTGCTTTGGTATCGATGCTCTATGCGAAACCGCGGCGTTGACGTTTGCGATGTCAGCCCTACTGTTCGGGGGCGCACTCAAGCAAAATGCCTCATCTGGAATGACAGGGGACAGTACGACTTGCTCGACATGCCGAAGCGATTTTCGGGAGTCGATTCGGTACCTGTTTCAAAACGCATCATTGCTCGTTGTGTTTTTGCTTGCGGCTATTTTGAACCTTGCGTTAGTTGGGTTAACGATTGGTGCTCCCGTTATTGTTGCAAAGCATCTCGGAATGCAATCATCCTTTGTTGGGATTATTGAGGTGGCTATGGGCTTAGGTGGTCTTGTCGGCAGTGGTTTGGTCGGTATTTGGCCGCATCGTTTTTCCTTCAAGGGCATATGTCGATATATTGCGATGATTTGTTTTGGAGTCGTACCGATTATTGTCACGCTACTGAGCGGTCCTGATGAATTAGCGTTTGCCGCGCTTGCGGCCGGCTCGGCATGGGTCATGGCGTGGGCAAGCATTGCATCGGTCGAAATCGTTTCATTTGTTCAGCGGTCAGCGCCAAAGGAACTCTGCGGAAAAGTGCTGGCACTCGTTTATATGATGCTTTCCTGTGCAACGCCTATTGGCCAATTGGTTTACGGGCTCGCATATGATCGATGGACACCGGCGATTGTGTTCGCAGGCATGTTGGCGGTGCTGACGTTGACGACGGCGCTGTTTTATCGGCTGAAAAGTCGCTTGTGGCGATTGTCTTAACGTGCTGGGGCACCGTGAATTTGTGGAGGCGGTGGTACGCCGCGCCGGGACGGCATTGTTTGGGCGTGCCTCTCCTTCGTCTACAATATCGTGCAGACGAAGGAGAGGCATGCCCATGATCAAGATGTTTGCGAGCGACTTAGACGGAACGCTGTTGAATGCCCTGCACGAGGCAGACGGGACCATTCGCCGTGCCATTCGCGAGCTGACCGAGGCCGGCCTGCATGTGGTTCCCGCGACCGGACGCTCGACGCTGCCGATCGGCGAGCATGGCTTCACAGGTCTGGCACTCGACGCCTGCTGCTCCAACGGATCCATCGTGCGTGACAGCCATGGTGAGGTGCTCAAGACCTGGACCATCGACCCGCAGGTTACCGAGGAGCTGCTCAAGGCGTTCCCGGACATTTGCTTCGACTGCTCCACGCCCGACGGCATGTTCTCGAGCGGCTCGTTCGAGATGCACCAGGCTGGTTTTAAGAAGGACAGCCCCATCAAGCGCATCGTGATGCGTGGCATGCGTGCACGTGGCGGGTATCACGAGGAACAGTATTTCGACCAGTCGATCGGTGACATCCTGCGCCACGATGTGTGCAAGATCAACTGCCGCGTGACCTCGCCCGAGCTGGAGCGCGACCTTAAAGCGTATCTTGCCGAGCGCTCGGACCGCGTGGTCAACGCGCCGTTTGATCCGGTGATGTTCGAGATCACGGACGTGGCGTGCAACAAGGGCGAGAGTGTGGCCTGGCTGGCGGGCTACTACGGTATTGCCGAGGACGAGGTCGCGGTTTACGGCGACGGCGGTAACGACATTGCCATGCTCAAGCGTTTCCGCCACAGCTATGCCACCAAGAATGGCAGTGACGCGGCCAAGACCGCCGCGAGCGCGACTATCGGCAGCTGCATGGTCCACGCCGTTCCCAAACACATGCTCGCCACCATGCACAAGCAAAACTCCCGCACCGTCATCGAATGATGTGACAAAGGGATAGCCCCTTTGTCACAGTTGACGCTGGTCTCTTGAAATACGAACAAACATTCGCATACCTAACTGCGCTTTGATAGAATCGGTATCGTTGACGGCAGTTCCATGTGCCGGGCAGCGCCCTCCATCCGATGGGAGGTGATGCCCATGACCGATTTGATTGATTTCGTGAGACTTCTGACCGCTTTGGTCTCGTTCTTCACGGCGCTTGTCGGCCTTTCCGAGGCACTCAAGCAGCGTTCGAAGCGCAACAGAAGGGGTCGCCGCCGCTAAGGCGTTGACCCCCTAATGCAAACAACGGCGCTGCCCAGCTTTCCAGAACTTGGGCTGCCGTCGACACTATTCTACCCACGAATGACATTTTGAACAATTGGCAATGCCGCTTCAAAAGCCAGGCACAACTGGCACAACCTAGGCGGTCGCTGAATGTGACAGAGGGACTGCCCCTTTGTCACATCCAAAATATTGCCTTTACGTGTTGATGCACACGGTGTGCAATAATACTCGCACTGTGCAATAGCGCACAGGCTGAGTAACAAGGAGGACGCTTGTCCCAGCTCGAGAAATGCGATCGCCGGTCCCTTCGCTCGCAGCGTGCCCTTCGCCAGGCACTTGCCAGCGAGCTTGCCGAAAGCGGCGACCTTTCGCGCATTAACGTCGCGTCGCTCACCGAGCGTGCCGGCCTTACGCGCCGCACGTTCTATTCGCACTACCGCGATATCCCCGACTTTATCAATCAAATCGAGGACGGCTTGCTGGCCGAGATCCGTGAGCGCATTGAGCTCATCACCGCAGCTCAGCTGCCCGATCTCTATCACAACATCGATGAGCTCGAGCCGGCGCCCGGTTCGGTTGAGCTGCTGCGTTATCTTGCGGCCAACCGCGACTTAATCGGTGCGCTGCTGGGTCCGGGCGGCGACCAGGCCTTCATTAAAAGGATCATCGACACCGCGCGCGAGGCTGTGGTGCCGCGTGCACAGACGGGCATTTTGGGCCTGGCGCTGGGCACGTTCTTTGACTACTACGTCACCTACGTCGTGAGTGCCGAGGTCGGCATGATTCAGCGCTGGTTTGAGCGCGGGCTCACCGAATCGCCCGAGGCCATGGCGCGCATTATGACGGTGCTCGCTTTTGTGCGCCCTGGTGACCTGTACGGCCAACCCATCGATATCAACGTGCCGGAATACGGCATGAAGCTATTGAACCTACAGCTCGAGGACGCGGTCGACACCGCCGCAACCGTCGAGTCCAACAATTAAGAGGAGAGATAATGAGCAAACTCGTCGAGGGCATCAAGGACCGCATGGTCGCTGCCGCACGCGAGGCCGCGCCCGCCGTGGTGGACGCCGCGCAGAAGGCCGCGACCGCGGCTGCCGAGAAAGTTGCCGAGGCAGTTGCCGATGCCAAGAACGCGGCAGGGGAGACGTCCGTCGCTAGCGAGCCCGCCACCGCCGCTGAGCCCGTAGCCGCCGCCCACGCCCCCGAAGGCGCGATCTTCAACCCCGACAACGCCCACGGCAACCTGCACCTGGGCATCGACGTGGGCTCCACCACCGTTAAGCTTGCCGTGCTCAACGACGACAACCAGATCGTCTACGCCAAGTACCAACGCCACCACACCGACGTCCGTGCCTGCGCCCGCGACCTGTTCGAGGGTGCCGCGACCGTGCTGCCGACGGCCCAAATGACCTGCGCCATTACCGGCTCGGGCGGCCTGCTGCTGTCCCAGTGGCTCGACCTGGAGTTTGTCCAGGAGGTCATCGCCAGCAAGCGTGCCGTCGAGACCCTCATCCCTGCCACCGATGTCGCCATCGAGCTGGGCGGCGAGGACGCCAAGATCATCTATTTCGACAACGGCATCGAGCAGCGCATGAACGGCACCTGCGCCGGCGGCACGGGTGCGTTCATCGACCAGATGGCAACCCTGCTGCACACCGACGCGAGCGGCCTCAACGAGCTCGCGGCCAACGCCACCACCATCTATCCCATCGCCAGCCGCTGCGGCGTTTTTGCCAAGACCGACGTGCAGCCGCTTCTGAACGAGGGCGCGCGCAAGGAGGATATCGCCGCCTCCATCTTCCAGTCGGTGGTGACCCAGACCATCTCCGGCCTCGCCTGCGGCCGGCCCATCCGGGGGCACGTGGCCTTCCTCGGCGGTCCTCTGCAGTACCTGCCCGAACTGCGCAAGCGCTTCTACGAGACGCTGGAATTGACCGACGAGGCCATCATCGTGCCCGAGAACGCGCACTTGTTCGTGGCCGCCGGCTGCGCTATCGCTGGTGTGGCGGAGGGCGCGCGGCCCGAGAAGCTCGCGGATGTGCTCGCGCGCCTGGAGAGTTTGGGCGACCTGCAAGGCTCGGAAGTGGTGCGCCTGGCGCCGCTCTTTGCCGACGAGGCGGAGCTGGCGGAGTTCCACGAGCGCCACGACGCCGAGCGCGTGCGCCGCGCGTCGCTTGAGGACTACCGGGGTGTGGCCTTCCTCGGCATCGATGCCGGTTCCACTACTTTTAAGGCCGCGCTCATCGGCGAGGACGGGGCGCTTTTGTGGTCCACCTACGCCTCGAACAAGGGCGACGTGCTGGGCTGCGCCAAGGCGGCCGTGGCCGAGCTGTACCAGGCGCTGCCCCGCGACCCGGAAACGGCCGAGCCGCTCGTGAAGATCGGCCACTCTACCGTGACCGGTTACGGCGAGGGGCTGCTGCTTGAGGCCCTGCGGGTCGACTCCGGCGAGATTGAGACGGTGGCCCATCTGCGCGGTGCCCAGGAGATGCTGCCCGGCGTGGAGTTCATCCTGGACATCGGCGGCCAGGACATGAAGTGCTTGCGCGTGAAGGACGGCGTCATCGACCATATCATGCTGAACGAGGCCTGCTCGTCGGGCTGCGGCAGCTTCATCGAGTCCTTCGCGAGCGGCCTGAACCTGGACGTGGCCGAGTTCGCCGCCACGGCCATCTCCGCGGAGAACCCGGTGGATCTGGGCAGCCGCTGCACCGTGTTCATGAACAGCCGCGTAAAGCAGGCCCAGAAGGAGGGCGCCACCGTGGGCGACATCGCCGCGGGCCTGGCGATCTCCGTCATCAAGAACGCCCTGTTCAAGGTCATCAAGATTCGCGACCCGCACGATGTGGGCACGAAGGTCATCGTGCAGGGCGGCACCTTCTTGAACGACGCGGTGCTGCGCGCCTTCGAGCAGCTCTCCGAAGTGAACGCCATCCGCCCCGATATCGCCGGCAACATGGGCGCCTTCGGCGCGGCATTGTTGGCCCGCGACCGCTTCGAGGAGACGCGCCGGCGCACCGAGAACGTGCCGCTGTCGCCGGATCTGGGCCCGAAGGTGCCCCTAAGCGGACTTCTGTCGCTTGAGGAAATCGAGGCGCTCGCGCCGACGCATCGCACCGTGCGCTGCAAGGGCTGCTCGAACGCCTGCCTGCTCACGGTGAACGATTTCGGCATCGATGCGGCGACGGGCAAGCACCGCCGCTTCATCACCGGCAACCGCTGCGAGAAGGGCGAGAGTTTGGGCACCGGCGCCGAGAAGTCGGCCGTTCCGAACTTGTTCGAGTACAAAGCCGAGCGCACCTTCGGTTACGAGCCCTTGGCCCCCGAAGATGCGCCCCGCGGCACCGTGGGCATCCCGCGCGCGCTCAACATGTACGAGAACTACCCGTTCTGGTTCACCTTCTTCACGAAGCTGGGCTACCGCGTGGTGCTGTCGGATCCCTCCACGAAGAAGACCTACGAGGCCGGCATCGAGTCGATGCCCTCCGAGAGCGTGTGCTATCCGGCGAAGCTCTCGCACGGCCACATCATGAACCTGCTCGCGAAGCACCCGGACTTCATCTGGATGCCCTGTTCCAAGTGGGAGCGCCAGGAGGACGAGACCGCCGGCAACCACTTCAACTGCCCCATTGTGGCGAGCTATCCCGAGGCGCTGCGCCTGAACATCGACGAGCTGCGCGAGACCGATGTGGCCTTCGTGTCGCCGTGGGTGCCCTACCACGACAAGGACAAGCTGGCCGAGCGACTGGTGGTGGAGCTGACGGAGAACTTCGCGAAGGAGACGAACGGGTGCGGTCCCGCGCTCACGGCTGACGAGATCCGGGCGGCGGTGGAGGCGGCCTGGGCCGAGGACGAGGCGTTCAAACGCGATATCCGCACGAAGGGCGTGGAAACCCTTGCGTGGATGGAGAAGACTGGCACCCGCGGCATCGTGCTGGCCGGACGCCCCTACCATCAGGATCCCGAGATCAACCACGCCATCCCCGAGCTGCTCACGAGCTTCGGCCTGGCCGTGCTCACCGAGGACTCCGTGGCGCACTTGGGTCAGCTGGAGCGTCCCATCCGTGTGGTGGACCAGTGGATGTACCACACGCGCCTGTACGCGGCGGCCAAGGTGGTCACGCAAAGACGCGACCTCGATCTCATTCAGTTGAATTCCTTCGGCTGCGGCCTGGACGCGCTGACCACCGACCAAGTGCAGGAGGTGCTCGAGGCGGCCGGCAAGGTGTACACGGTGCTGAAGATCGACGAGGTGTCGAACTTGGGCGCGGCGCGCATCCGTGTGCGCAGCCTGTTGGCGGCCTTGAAGGACCAGGCCGATCGCGAGGCCGAGGCCGACGCAGCCGCCGAGAAGAGGGGCTGCCCGGCTGCGTGCATCGACTTGGACAACCTGGACAAACTGGTGCCCGCCAGCTTCACCGAGAAGGCCGACGGCGTGGTGACCGCAGCCGAGGTTGAGCAGCGCGAGGGCGTCTCCACCGAGTTTGCGCGTCCTCAGTTCACCGAGCAGATGCGCGATGAGGGCTGGACGATCCTGGCGCCCCAGATGGCCCCGTACCATTTCGAGCTTCTGGTGCCCATCTTCAAGCGCGCCGGCTACAACGTGGCGCTGCTGCCCTCGGTGGACCACGGCGCGGTGGACGCGGGCCTGAAGTACGTGAACAACGACATCTGCTACCCGTCCATCCTGGTCACGGGCCAGATCATGGAAGCGGTGCTGTCGGGCAAGTACGACACTGACAAGCTGGCCGTGCTCATCACCCAGACCGGCGGCGGCTGCCGTGCCACCAACTACATCTCGCTCATCCGCAAGGCGCTGAAGTCCGTGGGGCTCGGGCACATCCCGGTCATCGCGCTGTCGTTCAAGGATTTGGGCGAGGAAAACCCCGGCTTCAAGGTGACGCCGAAGATGCTCTATCAGGCCATCTACGCGCTGCAGTACGGCGACTTGCTCATGATGTGCTTGTATCGCACGCGCCCCTACGAGGTGGAGCCGGGCAGCGCGAACCGCCTGTTCCAGTACTGGATGGACGCCTGCAAGCACCAGCTCGAGCGCGGCGTGCGCCAGTCGGAGTTCCGCCGCACGGTGCGCCGCATCGTGGAGGACTTCGACGCGCTGCCCCTGGCCGGCGAGGGCACGAAACCCCGCGTGGGCGTGGTGGGCGAGATCCTCGTGAAGTTCCACCCGACGGCCAACAACCAGATCGTGGACGTCATCGAGCGCGAGGGCTGCGAGGCCGTGGTGCCCGGGCTTATCGAGTTCTTCCTGTTCGGCATCGCCGGCGGCATCTTCCAGCAGCCTATCGGCAAGTCGAAGAAGAGCGCGCTCGGGAGCAAGATCGGCCTGGCCGCCATCAAGAAGCTGCGCAAGCCCGTGAACGACGCGCTGGAGAAGTCGAGTCGCTTCCACCCGCCGGCGGACATCTACGAGCTGGCCGACTACGCGAGCGAGATCCTTTCCCTGTGCAACTCCATGGGCGAGGGGTGGCTGCTCACCGCTGAGATGGTGGAGCTCATTCGCTCCGGCTGCCCGAACGTGGTGTGCACCCAGCCCTTCGCCTGTTTGCCGAACCACGTGGTGGGCAAGGCCACCATTAAGGAGCTGCGCCGCCGCTATCCGGAGAGCAACATCGTGGCCGTGGACTACGACCCCGGTGCGAGCGAGGTGAACCAGCTCAACCGCATCAAGCTCATGATCGCCGTGGCCAAGGCGAATTTGGCCGAGAAGGAGGCCGAGGCCCGCGCCGCCCGGGCGGTCGCCCGCGACGGCGCTCCGGAGGAGCCCGAGGCCATGGCCGCCTCCGTGGAAGTGGAGACGACCGAGGTCGTGGAGTAGTGGAATCTGCCAACGCTTCGGGGAAACTCGTCATCGTGCCGACGCCCATTGGGAACTTGGGCGATATGACGCTGCGCTCGCTTGAGGCGCTGCGCGAGGCCGATGTGGTGTGTGCGGAGGACACCCGGGTGACGGGGAAGCTGCTCGCGCATTTCGGGATCGAGAAGCGGCTCGCGCGG
>UROA01000067.1 GCA_900549355.1 uncultured Collinsella sp.
GGGTGGCCCCGCCGCTGCCACCGCAGCCCACCAGGGCAACCGCGGCAAAGAGACTGATGCAGAGGGTGAGAATCGCAAAGGCCTTCTTTTTCATGGTCGTGTCCTCCTCGATCTGTAATCGTCCATGGATTACCTGCCTTTACTGTACGCGTGGACGGCTCGCTAGGGTGGGCCATGTGTCCCATTCTGGGGGCCGGATTTGCGCCGTTAAGTGGCAATATGTCCGGGCGCAAAAGAGGGGAGGGCCGGTACTGCCGGCTCTCCCCGGGGTGAGGTGCCCGTTGATTTAATGGGGCGCGCGTGCGTGGGCGTTGCCCCAACAGGTTCCTTGTTTATAGATATGTCCCAGTTTGTGACGTCCGGAAGTCTCGAAAGGTGGGCCATGTGTTCCATGTTTGCGGTGGCATGGTCTATCGTTCGTCATAGAAATCCGCGATGGCCAGGTGCGCTGACGCTCATGTACTTATGGGCTAGACTTAGCACCATTATGTGATTGATGCGGTCGGTCGGCGGTTGCCACCCGACCGATGTATATGACTTGAAGGTGCGTGCGTATGAGCCAAGAGATGATGGATAAAACATGTCGAGAGTTTGCCGAGGCGCTTGCCGCACGCGAGCCGGTTCCCGGTGGTGGCAGCGCGAGCGCCTTTGTAGGTGCGCTGGGCGCCTCGCTTTGCGGAATGGTTGCCCGCTATGGGGCGACAAACCCCGCGCTTGCCGATCGCGCAGACGATCTGACGCGCGCGTTTGCCCAGGCGGATGAGTTGGCGCAGGAACTTGTGGGTCTGGTTGCCGAGGACGTTCGTGCCTACGGGCAGGTGTCCGCGGCGTACGGTATTCCGCGTGACGATCCGGCTCGAGCGACCGCGATTCAGGATGCGCTGCATGTGGCCGCTCTGCCGCCGTATCGCATTATGGATGCCTGCGGGCGTGCGCTGGCGCTGCTCGGGGACATGGCCGACAAGGGTTCGCGTCAGCTGCTGTCCGATGTGGCGTGCGGCGCCGTGTTCTGCCGTGCCGCTATGCAAGGCGCGAGTTTGACGCTCTTTGCGAACACCACGTCTATGAAGGATCGCGTTCGTGCCGAGGAGCTCGAGACGGCGTGTGATGAGCTGCTCGACACATGGTTGCCGCGCGCCGATGCGCTGGCGCGTCGCGCCTCCGACGCTGCAAGGAAGAGAGGATAGCCATGGCTGAACTGCTGAAGGGTGCTCCCGTTGCTCGCGCTTTGACTGAGGAACTTGCTGCTCGCTGCGCAGCCCTGCGCGAGCGGGGCGTTGTTCCGACGTTGGCTATCGTGCGTGTAGGTGAACGCGAGGACGACCTATCCTACGAGCGCGGTGCGCTCAAGCGCTGCGAAAAAGTGGGGATTGAGGCTCGTCGCGTTTTGCTTTCTGACGATGTTTCGCAGGACGAGCTGTTGACGGCCATCGAGGACATCAATACCGATTCGGCTGTTCATGGCTGCCTGATGTTCCGCCCGCTGCCCGCCGGCCTTGACGAGAACGCCGTCGCCGCAGCGCTCGATCCCGCCAAGGACGTTGACTCCATGACGCCGGCTTCGCTGCTCACCACGCTTTCGGGGCGCGGCGAGGGTTTTGCCCCCTGCACAGCCGAAGCCGTGCTTGCTTTGCTGGATCATTACGGCGTTGAGCTGGATGGAGCTAAGGTTGCTGTGGTCGGGCGCTCGCTGGTGATCGGGCGTCCCGTTGCCGCCATGCTTACGGCGCGCAATGCGACCGTGACGACGTGCCATACGCATACGCGCGACCTTGCTGCCGAGTGCCGTACTGCCGAGATTGTGGTTGCCGCCGTTGGACGCGCGCGGACGATACCACGGCCTGCGGTTCGCGAGGGCCAGACGATCATCGATGTTGGCATTAATTGGGACGAGGCCGCTGGCAAGCTGGTCGGGGACGTGGATTTTGATGCTACGGAGCCGGTCGTTAACGCCATCACACCCGTGCCGGGCGGCGTGGGGGCTGTGACCACCGCGATTCTCGCCAAACACGTGATCGAGGCGGCGGAGCGTGCATCGAAATAGGCTTTTGACCACAAGGGCTGCCGAGGCCGTGGTTTCGCCCTTTCTGCGCCGAAGCGATACACTGTTATCGTTTGATTTCTTCGCTCAAGGAGGATGCGCATGCCGTGCACAACGATTCTGGTCGGTAAAAACGCAAGCTACGACGGGTCGACCCTGGTCGCGCGTAACGAGGACTCGTCCAACGGGGTGTTTGAGCCCAAGCACATGCGCGTAGTGCATCCCGACGAGCAGCCGCGCGTCTACACGAGCGTCCTGAGTCACCTGACCGTTGAACTGCCCGATAACCCCATGCGCTACACGAGCGTCCCCGATGTTGTTCCGGGCCACGGCATCTGGGCCGAGGCCGGTTTCAACGAGCTCAATGTGGGCATGTCTGCAACTGAAACGCTCACCACCAACGAGCGCGTCCGCGGTGCCGACCCGCTTGTGGACTACGTGCCTGCCAAGGGCAACGAGGGTGAGGACGGCTATGTGCCGGCGCAGCCTGGTGGCCTGGGCGAGGAGGATATGGTGACCCTGGTCCTGCCGTATGCCAAGTCCGCCCGCGACGGCGTTCGTATCCTGGGCGACCTGCTCGAGCGCTACGGCACCTACGAGAACAACGGCATCGCCTTTAGCGACGTGGACGAGATCTGGTGGCTGGAGACCATCGGCGGCCACCACTGGATCGCCAAGCGCGTGCCCGACGACGCCTATGTGACCATGCCCAACCAACTGGGTATCGACAGCTTTGACCTGGATGACGCCGAGGGCGCCCAGGTCGATCACATGTGCTCCGCCGACCTGCGCGCCTGGATGGCCGAGTGGCATCTGGACCTGACGCTGGGCGTCGGGGGTGACGGTCCGGCGACGGTCTTTAACCCGCGCGAGGCCTTTGGCTCGCACAGCGACAGCGACCACGTCTACAACACGCCGCGCGCCTGGTACATGCAGCGTTGCCTCAACCCCAGCGACGTGTGGGATGGTCCCGAGGCCGACTACACGCCCGAGAGCGACGATATCCCCTGGAGCCGCGTGCCCGAGCGCAAGGTGACCATCGAGGACATCAAGTACGTACTCTCGAGCCACTACCAGGGCACGGAGTACGACTGCTACGGCAGCAAGGGCACGCCCGCTACGCGTGGCGCATATCGTCCCATCGGCATCAACCGCAACAGCCAGCTTGCCGTGTTGCAGCTGCGCCCCTATGCACAGTCGGCCTACCGCGCCGTGCAGTGGATGGCCTTTGGCTCCAACTCGTTTAACGCGCTGGTTCCGCTGTACGCCAACGTCGAGACCATGCCCGAGTACTATGCCGACACACAGGCTCGCGTGACGTCCGAAAACTTCTACTGGGCCAACCGCCTGATCGGCGCCCTGGCCGACGTCCGTTTCCATGAGTGCGGTCGCGCTGTGGAGGACTATCAGGAGAAGGTCGGTGGCATGGGTCACAAGCAGATCCATGACGTCGACGCCGCTGTTGCCGCGCTACCCAAGGCCGATGTGCCCGCCGAGCTTGCACGCGCCAATGAGGCCTTTGCCGAGCGTGTTCGCGTGGAGACCGATGCTCTACTGGGCAAGGTGCTCTACACCACGAGCTGCGCCATGAAGAACTCTTTCGCGATGAACGACAACGTGAGGTAGGGATTTCCCGTCGATTGAATAGCGCTAAAACGCTTTGTCGCTTTCGCTCAATCTTGGGTACAAGAACGCCAATGCAGTTGTTTGTGATTGGAGACAACCATGGTTATGAAACTCGATCAGCTTGTTAACGGCGCCATTAACGTGGGCTTTGGCGCTGCCGCCGTTGCTGTCGAAGGCGGCAAGAAGGTTCTCGACGACCTTAATACCAAGGGCGAGCAGGTTCGCAAGGACGCCGGCGCTCCCGATATCGCCCGCAGTGTGTCCGACATGTTCGAGCAGGCCGGCGGTACCATCTCCGATCTGACCGAGCGTCTGGGCATGCAGGGCGAGACCGCGGCCCAGCGCGTGCTCGATGAGCTCATCCTTGCTCGCGTCCGCGTTATGACCGCGTCCGAGCGCACGGCCTTCCTGGCCCACGTGCGCGACATCGTCGATTCGGTCGAGGACAACGTGACCTCGGTGCCCGTCGAGTCCGTTGAGCCCGACGATGCGAAGGATACCGAAGAGGCCGAGTAGCAGCGCAGATGGCAGATTCCACCACCGATTACAACAAACTAGATCCCCTGGGTGACGAGGCGGCGGTTGTCGATGAGGTCGACGCCGCCGTCTCGGGCGCTCGCAAGAAGCCGCGCGCTGTCGATATGGTGCCCGAGGAGCCCGACGCGATGGCGCCGGACGAGGAATACCAGCTCACGCCGGCGGGTCGCCGCGAGCGTATCGGGCAGATTGTTCGCCTGGTTAAAAAGTACCGCGTGTGGGATAACCTCACGCCGGTTCGTTTGCGCCGCCTGCTCGAGGAACTCGGCCCCATGTTCGTCAAGATGGGGCAGATTCTGGCCAACCGGTCCGAGATTCTGCCGCAACGCTTTTGCGATGAGCTGCGCCGCTTGCGCTCCGACGTGGAGCCGGTGCCGTACGAGGTAGTGCTCCGTTGCTTGGAAGAGGAATACGGCCTGCGCCTGGGGGAGATGTTCGATGCGATCGACCCCAATCCGCTTGGTAGCGCATCGCTCGCGCAGGTGCACCGCGCTCGTCTGGTGACGGGCGAGGACGTGGCCGTCAAGGTGCAGCGCCCCGGTGCGCAGCAGGTTATGGCACAGGACATCGATATCATCCGCTCGGTGGTGCGTATCGTTTCCAAGTTCGTCAATACCGATCAATTCGTTGACCTGCACGGCGTAGTCGAGGAGCTGTGGACCTCGTTTCGCGAGGAGACCAACTTTTTGGCCGAGGCCAAAAACCTCAACGACTTCTACGAGTTCCATGAGAGCGTTCATGGCGTGACGTGCCCTAAATCCTATCTGGACCTGTGCACCGAGCACGTGGTGGTTATGGACTACGTCGACGGCATTTCGATCGCCGATCCTGAACACTTGGTGGCCGAGGGCTATGACTTGGAAAAGATCGGTGCTGCAATCGTCGAGGACTACTCGACGCAGGTGCTCGACGACGGCTTTTTCCATGCTGACCCGCATGCGGGAAACATCATCCTCAAGGACGGCATTGTCTACTTTATCGACTTGGGCATGGTCGGACGCATGTCGAGCCACGATCGCGGTATCGTCAAGGACATGATTTTCGCCGTGGCCGAGGGTGACGTGCCCAAGCTCAAGGATTCGCTCATGCGCTTCGCCGTGACGCGTGGCGACTCGGCTGAGCTCGATCATTCGGCCTTTTTGTCCGATCTTGACTTTATCGTGGCTGACTTTGCGGGCCTTGACCTGAAGGATCTGGATATCGGCGAGTTTTTGACCTCGCTGCTAAACTTGGCGCGCAAAAACGACGTTGAGCTGCCGAGCGTGGTGACAATGTTCGCGCGCGGCATGGTGACGCTCGAGGGTCTGCTGACCGAGTACATGCCCAACGTCAACATGATCCAGATCATTCAGGCTCATATCAAAAACGAGAAGAGCATCTATGCCCGCATGCGCGAGATGAGCCGCGACTTTGCTGCGAGCAGCTATCGCGCGGCAAAAGGCTCGCTCGAGGCGGCCGAGTATCTGGGCTTGGCTTCGCGTATGCTCACGCGCGGCCAGCTTAAGGTGAACACGCAGATCATGAGCAGCGATAAGGCGCTGCGACAGCTGGGCGGAATCATCGACCGCATGTCGATGGCGATTGTGATCGCCGGTCTGTTTATCGGTTCGTCGGTGGTGTACTATGCACGCATCGAGCCGGTTGTGTTTGGTATCCCAGTCATTGGCTTTATGGGCTACGTGAGCGCGCTGGTGCTGGCGCTTATGCTGGGTCGCAATATCTGGCTCAACAGCCACGGCGGCAAGCACTAGAGGCTGTGACCGTCACCACATTCTCCTATCGCAAACAATAGCTTTTACCTTGGGCTTCGCCTGCGTGCGAGGCCCTTTTGCGTGATAGCATATTGACGGTTTTAATCGATGGCCTAGATGGTGGTGCGGAGACGCACGAATGCGCGGTTTTCCTGCGCGTTTGGGAGAATCGGGGTGCAAGTCCCCGGCTGTACCAGTAACCGTAATTCCTCTTGGCTCGGGATGTTCGCGTCGCAGATCGGACGGCGCGCCCGAGTCGTTAAGGTTAAGTCGGATCGCCTCCCATCTTGCATGCGGCTGCGGCGTATGCCGCCGGTGTGCATAGGGCTCTGGAGGGAAGGGGGACCCCGATGGGGGAACTCGAGCGCAACATGCGCGATGACGTGGGGCAGCTTCAAGGCAACGCTCCAAGTACAGACAGTAGGAGACAAATGGATATGTTTGAGGACGAGTGCCAGCGTGCCTCGCTTCGTCGCCGTGGCGTAATCGCGCGCGGCGTGGCAAAGCGCTGCCTGGTGGCATTCCTGGCCTTCGCGATGGCCTTCAGCACCACGCCGGCTCAGCTGTGGGCCGAGGGTGCCGAGGGCATTACCGACGCTGTGGCTCAGGCTACGACGCCAGGCGAGGACGCAGCGCTTGCGGGCGGTACCGCTGAGCAGAGCGGCGCCGAGGTTTCGGATTCCGGGAGCGCGCCTGCAGCTAGGGCCGCCACTACAGAGGCAGCAACTGGCGACGAAGGCTCGGCGACGGGGGAGAGCCCTGCCACGAGCGAGCAGTCTTCGACGGCATCCGCTGGCCAAGCAGGATCTGCCGCCGCGGCTGCCGTCCAGACAGAGAACCCGACAGAAACTGGCGATGTCGTCAAGAAGCAAATCGAGGTCTCGTTCTCGATTATCGGCACCGATGCCGACGGCAAGGCTCAGACCTGGGTGGCGCCTACGCAGCTCAAGCTCGACGAGGGCGCGACGGCTGCGGATGCCTTCATTAAGCTGCAGGAGAAGACGGGCTTCAAGGCGAAGTACGATCCGAACACGGCATACGGTTTCTACCTCGAAAGCATCACCTCCCCGAGCGATGGCCGCACGCTTGCCTACGATCCGACGACTCATGCCTACTGGCAGCTGTTCGTCGACGGCGCGTCTTCCTCGGTTGGCGCGAGCAGCGTCAAACTCACCCAGGGGCAGAAGATTGAGTTTGCCTTTACGGGTGGTAGCGCGTCCCCTGTCGTTAAGGACCAGCTTGCTGCGAATGTGACCGTCATTGGTCGCGATGCCCAGGGCAAGACTCAGGCCTGGGTCGACAACGCGCAGTATGTGGTGACGTCCGGTTCGAGCGCGCTTGATCTTACGAAGGTCGCGCTTGAGGCGAATGATATTGACGCCGTTGCTGCGGGCTCCTTCATTCTGAGCCTTAAGTACAACGGTGTTGAGCTGGGTACGCCCCAAGATTATTCGACCTATTGGCAGCTGTTTATCAACGGCAAGTCGAGTGACTATACGGCGGACAATGTCACCATCCATGCTGGCGATACCGTCACGTGGTTCTACGGTGGCTGGGGCGACCAGTTGCCGTCCGATTCTGTCCATGCTTCCGTTCAGGTGCTTGGCAAGGACAAGGA
This sequence comes from uncultured Collinsella sp., assembly GCA_900549355.1. Taxonomy (GTDB): domain Bacteria; phylum Actinomycetota; class Coriobacteriia; order Coriobacteriales; family Coriobacteriaceae; genus Collinsella. The sequence goes on from UROA01000067.1 coordinate 7,574, forward strand.
CGGCAAGCAGCAGGTTTGGGCTTCGACGGGCCAGACGAGTCTCAAGGCGGGCTCTACTGCTAAGGACCTGTTGGAGCAGACTGGTCTTAAACTCAAAGCTACAGAAGAGTCTTGGGGTTGGTACCTTAGGGGCATTACCTCGCCGCTTGACGGTAAGACCTATTGTGGCTCTGATGCTGCGACCAATAGCTATTGGCGCTTCTACGTAAATGGCAAGTTCGCCGACGTTGGCGCTGGTGCCTACGAGCTCCATGAGGGTGACGCCGTCACCTTTATGTATGCTGGCGACAGCGATGCCCTCCCTGGTCAGGTGCTTGGATCCGCCGATATCATCGGTCCCGATGTCAACGGCAACAATGCTCGCTGGGGCTCGGCAAGCAACGTTTCTCTGCCCGAAGGCTCTACTGCCCAGAACCTTATTGAGACGGTTCTGAAGGCCAAGGGCGTTACGTACAACGGCTCCCAGAGTGGTGAGTACTGGTTCCTCAATTCCATCAACTCGCCATTCGAAGACGAGACGTACGGCTATGATGGTGCGACCAACAAATATTGGCATCTGTATATCAACGGAGAGCCCTCCTTACTCTGCGCCAATCAGATTACGCTCAAGAGCGGCGATAAGGTCACGCTTGCCTATACCACCGATAATTCGCCCATGCCCGATCCCGACAAGATTGTCGTGGATCCGAGCGCGACGACTCCTGATTGGGATGCCGAGTGGGCCGGCTACGGCAACAGTGGCAACGGTTCGACCGTAACGGATGCCAAGACGCCTGCGCAGGCCGCCGGTCTTAAGTGGGCCTTCGATTGGAAGGCCGAGTCTGGTCAGCAGTATGCCAACTGCAGCGAGCCTGTCATTGCTAACGGCTTTGTGTACATCGCGACCGAGAACGAGCTCATTAAGATCGATTCGTCCACGGGCAAAAAGGTTGCCTCTGCGCCGCTTGCCTCCAAGGTGAGCTATACCTCTCGTCCGATCTATACCAATGGCCTTATCATCGTTCCGCTCAACGGCGGTGCGGTCCAGGCGATTACTGCAGACAAGCTGATCTGCAAGTGGCTGACGCCTGGTTTGACGGACTTGACGCAGAGCTCCTGCACCGTCGTTTCGGACGGCGAGTACGTCTATGTAGGCTCGGTCGATATTTTGTATGACGAGAATTACAACACGACCTACGGCAACGGCTCCTTTGCGCGCATTAAGATTGCCACGGGCGAAGTTTCTTGGCAGAACATCGACCCTGCCGAGGGCTATTACTGGACTGGTGCGGCTTTGACGGATAAGTATGCCATCGTTCCTACGAGCGCAGGTACGCTTAAGTGCATTGATAAGGCAACGGGTGATGTCGTTTCGACCATGAAGCTCGGCGCCCTTGCGAACGCTGACTGCGTCGCCGATCCGTCCAATGGTTCGACCTTCTATCAGATGACGCACGACGGAAAGCTCCATGTGATTTCGCTTTCGGCGAAGGGCGTGCTGAGTGAGCAGAAGACGGTTGATCTGGGCCTTACGAATAATCTGAGCGCCCCTGCGGTGTCTGGTGACAATCTGATTGTCGGCGGACAGACGGCTACTGGCTCTGCTCTGGTTCTCTATAACCTGAAGACGGGTAAGACCACGATGGTCGCTGCTGCCGACGGCAAGGCGCTGCCGGCTGGCCTCAACGGTATTGCTGCTACTCCGCTGGCGAGTGTTCAGGGCGGCAAGACCTATGTGTACTTCACCGTTAACAGCGCGGATAGCAAGGATTACGTCAACTACTCTGCTGGTGGTGGCGTGTATCGCTATACGCTCGGCGATGCAGAGGCGACGCAGATTTATGATGCGGCTGGCCATTACCAGTACTGTGACTCTCCGGTCATTGCCGATGCATCTGGCAATCTCTACTACATCAATGATTCGGGCACGCTGTTTAAACTTGGAGCTGTCGATTATATAGCAAAGCCTTTTGAAAAAGAGGAAGTAACATTAAGGTTAAATACACATCTTAAGATATACAAAATGCAGCAGGAGATGGAGTCGTATAACAAAAAACTTCATCAGGTAGTAAATGAGCAGATAACGAGAGTTAATGAAGAACAGAAAAATGTACTTGCAGCACTTGCAGAAATCTTAAAAATGCGTGCAAACATTTATGAGAGAGGAATTGATAAGGTTTCGGCAAACAGTCGTATGCTTGCCATAAGTCTTCAATTTTCACCTAAGTTTGATAAGGAAATATCGAGTGCTTTCGTTGATAAGATAGAGACTGCTTCTTTGTTACATGATATAGGTATGCTTTCCGTAAACGATGCAGTTGCATATAAAAACACCAATCTTACAGCAGATGAGCTGGAAGGTATAAGGCGGCATACGGTGGTTGGAGCAGATTATTTGCAAAAGATAAATACGGACAAAAATAAAAACGGTTATCTTGAGATGGCAGTCGAAATAGCAAAATATCATCATGAGAACTGGGATGGAACAGGCTATCCGGAGGGACTCTCAGGCACAGATATACCCCTTTCTGCGAGGATAGTAGCGGTCATAGATACATTTATGGCATTGAACAGTGAAAGAAGCTACAGAGACGCATATACGCGGGAGGAGAGTGTTGAGATTATAAAGAGTGAAGCCGGCAGGAGATTTGATCCGGATATAATAGATATATTCAGTAAGATTCAGAAACAGTTATCCTGTGAGCTGTAAGAAAAACAGGAGAGACATAAATACAGTACATAATTTATACAGGCAGGAGGAAAGGCAATGGACTCTATGATGGGAATATTTTATGAAGAAAGTTCAAGGCTTGTAGAAGAGTTAAAGAGAAATTTTTCAGAATATATTGGTAAAGATATATATGGTCAGGAACTCATACAGGAAATTTTCCGTGCAGTCCATACAATAAAAGCTGATGCCACAATGATGCTGTTTGACGGTATAGCGGCATTAAGTAAAAAATTTGAAAGATTATTGTACTGTTTTAGAAATGGTCCTAAGGTGATTGAGGATACAGAGCGTTTTGACGGTGTGTTTTGCGGATATGTAGATTTTGTTGAACAGGAGCTTGATAAAATTGCTCAAGGGGAAGCACTGGAAAATGTACCGGAAGAACT
>UROA01000068.1 GCA_900549355.1 uncultured Collinsella sp.
AAAAGCCCGCCGATCAAATGATCGGCGGGCTTAAGAAAGGAGGACCTGGTTAATAAATGCTTGACAATGGCATGTTTCCAGCTAGAAAACGTCCTTGGCAAATACCTTTGAGTCATTGGGGACCTGACGGATTTCGATAACCACGCCATCGTTGACAAGCTCTTGGATATGCTCGGCATCGGTTTCGGTCGCAAAGATCGCGGGGGTCGGATGAAGCGTGGTCTCGGGAGACTTTCGGGTTCCACCCAGATTGATCTCTTTGATGTCTTTGCAACCCTTAGCAAGGCGATAGGCATCCTCGATCGTCTCGACAATGATAAACAGCGAATACTTGTCGGTAACGCCGCTGGGGCGGGCGAGCCTCAAGGCCGCCTTCCTCATGTCGTCTTTTGCCACGGCATCGCTGGCACACAGGATGCAATCGACATCCAGCGCATGCGTCCAAGACATGGCGACCTGGCCGTGAATCAATCGGTAATCGACCCTCGTAAGCTTAATCATCGTAATCATCTCCGCACGTAATAAAGGTAATGACAGGGTTGAATTATTCGTTGAAGCTTGAGCTAGAACTCTTCTTCTTCGACATCGGCGAGCATATCCGCCGCCTCACAAAGCTGGATAAACGAACGCGACCCCTCGACCGCGGCTTTGGCCTTGTCCGCATCCAGGGAGTCCAGCTGTGTAACCATTTCCACCAGCAGCGGCAAGTTCATTCCGGTGATCAACGTAAACGATCCGGCGGTCTGCCTCTGAATGAATTCGTTGTTTACAGAGCCGCCAAAGATGTCAGTCACGACAAACCAAGAGTCGGCAGGGTCCCTCGTCTCCATCCATGCATCGATAAGCGCTGCGACATCCCTCGTGTCGTCATCGATATAGGCGCACAGACACTCGATTCGGTCGTTGGCGCCCATCAGAATCTCCAGAGAGCTCTTCATACCTTGGGCGAGATAACCATGACTCGCTAGCAATATCTTATTCATAGTTCTCCAATATCAATAAGACGTACTATATTGTCATAACAAAGTATATTAGCAATCTGCCCCTGCGCGGTGTGTCTATTTTCCAAATCCGCGAACGGTAACAATTGGTCGGTAAATAGACTAATCTATCTCTAATTTACAAATAGAACTTCAGTCGCTCGGTGCAGTACACCTGACGGGAGATGAAAAGCGGCTCACCGCTTGGTGCATAGCGTCTATCGACAAACAGAAGCAGCGGAGACTCCAGCTCCACGTTAAGGTATGCCGCCTCGAGCTCGCTCGCATAGCAGACCTCGAGTGTACGCGTGTTGGGGCCCATCTTGATCCCCTGGCGATCGAGTACCGCCATCAGCGAATCCTCGAGGGACTCATGCTCCAAAAAAGAAAGCGCAGCGGAATAGCTATTGGTTTCCAGCATCGTGGGCTTGTCATCCACAAGGCGCAGACGACGACTACGCAATACCTTTTGGGTATCGTCTACGCCCAGGAACTTCGCGTCTCGCAGGCTTGGGAAGTCCCAGCCCATTGCGAGAACCCTGGTAGACGCCTGTTTTCCCGCAAGCTGGCACGAATGGGTAAAGCTCTCACGGTCGTCCGCGGCATACATCTGTGTGTCCGACGAAACGAACGTGCCCTTGCCGCGGGCCCTCTCAACAAGCCCAGCATCTTCCATTTCTTTAATTGCGGAGCGAACCGTTATTCGGCTCACGCCAAATTGCTCGATGAGCTCCGCCTCGGTCGGAAGCTTATCTCCCGGGCGGTACGTGCCGTTGGCGATCGAATCAGAAAGCGCACGAACAATTTGTTTGTACAGGGGGATAACGCTATTTGCTTCAACCATATCAACCATACCTTTGCAAGGAATCAGCAGCTTATAGATAGATGACTTATATTGTATTAGAACTTTTTAGGAGTCCATATATTTCCTAAATGATTCGGTAAACGGGGTGTTATTTCACTTTAGTGGGGTGCAGCGGCTACCCGCGGCATTCGTTATCAACCTAGCTAGGCTAGTCCACCCACATCGTCTCCAGTTCGCCGCAGAGCCGCGGCCCCATATGGGTATACTCTCGAGGATTCGACTCGATTCGCCCCCGCTGGGGCGTCAAAGGAGACTGCATATGCCCACCACCTCAACCGACCCGCGCGCCGCTGCTGCCGCGCTGCTGGTGCCCGGTACCATCTGCCACGGTTTTGCCGTCGAGCGCTGCGAGACCGTGCCCGAGCTCGACTCGGACGCCTACGTGCTGCGCCACACTGCCTCGGGCGCTCGCCTGCTGTACCTGGCGTGCGACGACGAAAACAAGGCCTTTGCCATTGGCTTTAAGACGCCGCCGGCCGATTCCACCGGCGTGTTCCATATTCTTGAGCACTCGGTGCTGTGCGGATCGGCCAAGTTCCCTGTCAAGGAGCCGTTTGTCGACCTGATCAAGAGCTCCATGCAGACGTTCCTCAACGCCATGACCTACCCCGACAAAACCATCTACCCCGTTGCCACCACCAACGAGCAGGATCTGTACAACCTGATGGACGTGTACCTGGACGCGGTGTTCAACCCGGCCATCTATACCAAGCCCACCATTTTTGAACAGGAGGGCTGGCACTACGAGCTGGACCTGCCGGAGGGCGTCGAGAGCGAGGGCAGCGACAGCTCCGCCGACCTGCGCGAGGGCACGCTGCGCTATAACGGCGTGGTGTTCAACGAGATGAAGGGTGCGCTGTCCGACCCCATGAGCGTGCTGGACGACGCCGTCAACGCCGCGCTCTATCCCGACACCGCCTATGCGCACGAGAGCGGCGGCGACCCGCGCGCGATTCCCGCGCTCACCTACGAGCAGTTCCTGGACACACACGCGCGCCACTACAACCCCTCTAACTCTTATATAACGCTCTACGGCGACCTGGACGTGGACCGCGCGCTGGCGTTTTTGGACGAGCGCTATCTGTCGCAGCCAAGCGCCGCGAGCCGCCGCATGGACGCCGCCGTTGCCGCCGGCGAGGACCCGTCCACGCTGGCGCCCAATCCGCTGGGCGTGCAGGCGCCCGTGACCTGTGAGTATAAGCGCGTCGAGATGGCAACCACGCCCGAGAACGCCCTGGTTGGCCTGGGTCTTGTGCTGGGCAGCGCGCTCGACCGCAAGCGCACGATCGCGGCGGATATCCTGTTCGAGGCACTGCTGGGCTCCAACGAAGCACCGGTTAAGAAGGCCATTCTGGCCGCCGGCCTGGGCGGCAACGTGGTGAGCTACACCGCGGCCGAAAGCCTGCAGCCCTACGAGCTTATCATGCTGCAAAACGCGCAGCCCGGCGTAGCGCGCGAGCTGCGTCGCGTGTTCCAGGACGCCTGTCGCGACCTGTGCGAGCACGGCGTTCCGCGTGAGCGCCTGGAGGCCATCATCAGCAGCAACGAGTACGACCTGCGCCAGCGCGACTATGGCATCGCCGACGGCGTGGCCATTGCGTGCGACGCGCTGAGCACGTGGCTCTACGATGACGACGCCGCGACGTTGGCGCTCAAGTATGGCCCGGTGTATGAGGAGCTGCGCGGCGAGCTGGACGGCAGCTATTTTGAGGACCTGCTGCGCGAGCTCGTGCTGGAGAACGACCACATGGCACTGGTCGAGCTGGTGCCGGTGGATGCCGCCGAGGGTTCGGAGGGTGCCGAGGTCGCCGAGCTGGCAGCCAAGCGTGACGCCATGACCGATGCCGAGCTGGCGGACGTGGTCGAGCGCACGGCTGTGCTGCGTGCCGCGCAGGAGGCCGAGGACACGCCCGAGGACAAGGCCACGCTGCCGCGCCTGCGCGTGTCCGACATTGGCGAGGCGCGCCCCGAGCCGCCGCTGGTCGTGGACACGACCGCGCCCATCCCCTGCCTGCGCCACGACATCCCCACCAACCGTTTGGCCTACGCCATGCAGTACTTCGACCTGAGCTGCGTCGCATTTGAGGACCTGCCTTACGTGACGCTGCTCTGCCGCCTGCTCAAGCAGCTGCCCACGCGCGAGCATTCGGCCGAGGAACTCGACAACCTGCTCGCCGGCAAGCTGGGCTTTTTGAGCTTTACGACCGAGGTCATGACGCAGCCCGACGTGGACGGCGTGCGCCCCTACCTGCTGGTGAGCGCCGGCGCCCTGTCCGAGAAGATCGACGCGCTGGCGAGCCTGCCGCGCGAGGTGTGGTCGAGCACGCTATTGCTCGACGCCGACGCCGACCGCGTTCGCGACGTGCTCACGCAGATTCGCATTGGGCTTGAGCAGGGTTTTATCAACAACGGACACTCGGCGGCGCTGGGTCGCGCGATGAGCTACAGCTCGCCTTCGGCCGTGGTGCGTGAGCAGCTTTCGGGCGTGGACTTCTACCTGTTCCTGCGCGATCTGCTCGAGCACTTTGATGAGCGACTGGACGGCCTGCGCGCCAAGCTTACCGAGCTGGCAGACCGCATCTTTGTGGCCGATGGCTGCATGGCGAGCTTTACCGGCAGCGATGAGGACTTTAACGCATACTGGGCCGCCGCGGGCGACCTGGGGCTGGACGCTGGCGACGGCGCCAATGCCGGCCGCGACGCGCTCGTGGTGCCGACGCCGCGCGACCGCCACGAGGCTTTTGTCATCCCCAGCGACATCTGCTTTGCGGCAAGCGCGTGCGACCCGCGTCGCCTGGACATTAACGTGACGGGCGCCTGGGCGGTTGCCGCCAACGCACTCTCCTACGACTACCTGTGGAACGAGATTCGCGTGAAAGGCGGGGCGCACGGCTGCGGATCCCGCGCTGCCGGCGAGCGTCAGGCGGCGTTCTACACCTACCGCGACCCGGCAATCGACCCCTCGATTGAGCGCGTGGCGCGCGCAGGCGAATGGCTCGGCAGCTTTGAGCCCGACGAGGCCGCCTTTGAGGGCTTTATCGTGAGCTGCGTGAGCGGCATGGACGCGCCGGTGAAGCCCTATGCGCTCACCAAGCGCCGCAACACAACCTACCTGGCTGGACTCGATCCGCACGCCCGCGAGGAACGTCGCGCCCAGATGCTCGCGGCCACACCCGCTGAGCTACGCTCGCTCGGCGCCGACGTGACGCGCATTGCGGCCGTCTCGCCCACCTGTGTCTTTGGCGGCCGAGACGTCATCGCCAAGAGCAACGCCGGCTTTAACGTCGTCGACCTGCTGGGCTAACGCACAAAGGTAGATTTTTGGGACATGCCTGAAAATCTACCTTTTTCTTTTGCCGCGGACGGGGCAGGCGATCTGACTTCGGCCCGCCCCGTCCCGCCGGTTTGTCTCAATCTGTAACACCTAGACGAAGATATCGGTCCCAGATGTTACAGATTGAGACAATTCTGAATGTCGCCGGCTCTTTGTCTCGATCTGTAACAGCTAGGTCCATTTATGCCGAGTTACTGTTACAGATCGAGACAAACCGCCGCAGACACCCGCCCTTCAGCAAAAACCACCACAAAGGGGCCAGGCACCTTTGTGGTGGTTTAGGTCGGACGTTACTTGTGGAACGGATCGAGTTGCGCCTTCAGCGGATTGAGCTGATACAGACTCACAAAACGCTCTTTGCGAGACGATGAGGTGTTGACCCAGCTGCCGTTGCAGACGTCGTATTTCGAATCCAGGCGGATCCACTCCTCCGGCTTGTTCTTCTCGCTCTTATTGCAGAAGTAACGCTGGTACTCGATCTCGTGCTCAAACTCAAACTCGTCATCTAAATCGCCATCGGCATACTCATCGACCGACGTCAGATTGCCGTGCGCATCGTAATAGAACTCCGCATGCCCGTCGCGCGTGGAATCGATCCGGTCGAGCTTGCCGCCACTGTACGAGTAATTAACCGTGGAAAACGAACTCAGCGAACCGTAATCGTTGCCGTGCGTGTCATAGGTCACGGGCGAGATACGCGTAATATTGCCGTCCTTGTCGTACTCGTAGTTGAGCGTGAGCGTCCACCTCGTGCCCACGGTGTCACCCTGGCAGTCCGTCGTAAAGGACGTCACGCGGCCGTTGTCGTATCCGTACGAATAGACGACCGTGCGAGGATTGCCCGGACCAGTCTCGGTGTCGGACACCAGGTTGCCATCCCGGTAGACATACGTGCTCGCACTCTCGCCGTAGCCTGCGTTGGTTGCCTTGTTGATCAGGTTTCCGTCTGCATCATAGGTAAACGTCGTGGAGGTCGATGCATCACCAATAGCGGCGTCGCAATCGATGCGCGTCAGGTTTCCGTCGGCATCGTACGTGAACATGTTTTCATCTTCGTAGTCACCCGAGCGAACTTCCGCTATTTCCGAAATGCGATGCGACTCGTCATGCTCGACGTCGTAACCCATGCCACCACCCTGTTTGAGGCTGCTCGTATACCCCGTAACATAGCCGTCCTCGTCGCGCTCAATCTCATACGTGCTGCCGTGCGCACCGTCCTCGTCGGTACCCTCGTAGTACACCGGCAACCACAACTCCTCGAGCTGCGTGTCCTTAATGCCGCCAACCTTCGTCTCCTGCGGCAGCGCGATCGTGGCGAGCTTCTTTTTGCCCGAAAGATCGATGCTTTTAAGGCCTTCGGCATTTGAAAGGTCGAGCTTCTCGATGTTATCGCAGCCGTCCAGGTTAACGACGGTGACGTTGCTCGCCGAGTTAAGCTCGATGGTCTTAAGGTCGCCGCAGCCCGAGAGGTCCAGGTTGGCGAGCTTGTCGTCGCTGGACTCCACCGTAACGATATTGGGGAATGTCTTGCCCAGACCCTGCGTCGAGGCGACACCCTCTAGCTCGACCGATGCAACCGCGTTGGCCTCGTCGTGCGAGATACGGCCGTCGCCATTGGTGTCGTACTTGGTCGAAACAAGCGTGCGCATGCCGCTATCCGGGAAGGTCTTCTCGTCGATAGGCGTGGTCGCGATCTGCGTAAAGTAGAACAGCGCACCGCCGCCGATGCCCGCCGCCACGACGAGTACCGCAGCAAGTGCGATGAGGGGCTTTTTGGAACGCTTGCGCGGCGTGGGCTGTTGCACAGGCACGTATTGCTGAGGAGCGGGCGCGGCAGGCCGAGGCTGATAGCGAACAGCGGGCTGTTGCGAGGCAGCAATCTGGTCGGGCGCCACGGGTGCTCCGCACACGGGACAGAAGAGGGCCTCGTCGACAAGTGGCGTACCACACGAGCGACAAAACATGGCGGGCTCCTTTCGGTTCATTCCTTCCACCATGAAGGTAAACCCAAAGCCACAGCCCTTGTTGCGCAACATTCAGCCCAAACCACCGCAAAGGGGACAGGCACCTTCGTGGTGGTTCGAACACTTGTTCCATACGTACACATGTTCTATAGTAAGGATGCTTGCATCGGACTTAAATTGCAACTAGAATATAGTTGCAGAATGTGAGGCGGGATGACTCGGACCGATAAACTCATCGCCCAACTGCTTAGCTGCCCTTCGACGTATCGGTATACCGATTTTTTAAAAGTCATGGCTTCATATGGCTTTGAAATGGACAACAAAGGCAAGACATCCGGATCGCGCGTTCGCCTCTACAGGCCATCAGATGGCAGGATGTTCGTAATGCACGCACCACATCCATCTGACGAATTGACAGCGGGGACCATTCGAAACATCGTTCGATTTCTGCAAGATGTCGGAGGTAGTCATGAGTAACGTTTTGGCATACAAGGGTTATTTCGCCCCAGTCGAATTCGATGCCGAACAGCATGTGCTAACAGGTATGGTCGCCGGCATTAGGGACGCAATCGTATTTGAAGGCTCCACGACTGAAGAAGTGGAGCAATGCTTCCACGACGCCGTCGACGATTACCTTGAGTTTTGCGCCGAGAAGGGAAAAGAACCCGAGCGGGCTTTTAAGGGCTCGTTCAACGTAAGAACGGGCTCTGAGCTCCACAAGCAAGCAGCGCTGGCAGCGGCAAAGAAGGGTGAGTCACTCAATAAGTTTGTGACTGAAGCAATCGCTGCGGCGTTATAGCATTAACGCATAGGCGCAAACAACCACAAAGGGCGCAGTTCGCAGGCTTATTTGCGGTGGCTTTACCACCCATATCGCGTTTGCCCAGATAAAACCTGCCAAAATAAACCTGTCCCTTTTTGGCAGGTTTGGGAGATGAGGCTGGGATGGATAAGGCTGAGTTGCGGCGGGTGATGATTGCTCGTCGCGATGCTCTTGATTTGGATGTGCGGGCGGCGAAGTCTGCTGTTGTATGCGCGCGACTCATTGAGCTGCTGGATTGCCTGGGTACCGCGGCACCGCACACCGTTGCCGCCTATGCCGCGATGGGTTCCGAGGTCGACTCAGCCGCGTTTGCCGCTGCGGCCGCCAAACGCGGCTGGCGCGCGGCCTATCCGTGCATGCTCTCGGCAACAGACGCCATGGCTTGCGGCCAGCGCATGTGCATGCGGGCAGTCTCTGCCGACGACTCGTCCGCGGCACCGTTTATCGCCCACCCCACGCGGGCCTTCGCGGCCACGGACATCGACAGCGACCACTTCCCCATCGTGCCTGCCAAGGCCCTCGACATGATTGTCGTGCCGCTTGTAGCCTTCGACCGCGCCGGCGCGCGCCTGGGCTACGGCGGCGGCTGCTATGACCGCTACCTGCATATGCTCTCGCCCGCATGCCAAATCATCGGAGTCGCCTTTGACGAGCAGCGCGTCGACCACGTTCCCGCCGACGCCCACGACTTGCCGCTACCCCAAATCATCAGCGCCTAACAGCTGGCACACCTCCCGACGGCCTAGTGCTCCTCGCCGGCTCGGGCCAGGTCGTAAGGCGTGGTCTGGTAGACGTAGTAGTTGAGCCAGTTGGTGTAGAGCAACTGAGCCTGGCTGCGCCAGACGTTGCGCGGCTCGGCGGCGGGGTCGTCACCTGGGAAGTAATGCGCTGGCACCTGGGGGTTGAGCCCGCGCTTCACGTCGCGCTCGTACTCCAGGCGCAACGTGTCGGTGTCGTACTCGGGATGGCCAAAGACAAAGAAGCGGCGGCTGTCGGTCGACTTGACGATGTACAAGCCCACCTCGTCGGACACGGCCACGACCTCAAGCTGCGGCTCGGCCTCCACGTCCTCGCGGCGCACCTCGGTGTTGCGCGAATGCACGGCATAGAAACGGTCGTCAAAGCCGCGGACCAGCGGACTTTGCGGCTTCACCAGATAATGCTCAAACACGCCGCTCGCCTTTGCCGGCAGGTCGTACTTCTGGATACCGTAATGATGGTACAGACCGGCCTGCGCGCCCCAACAAATGTGCAGCGTAGAGTGCACGTGCGTGGTGGACCAATCCATAATCTGGCAGAGCTCGGGCCAGTAGTCGACCTCTTCGAACGGCATCTGCTCCACCGGCGCGCCCGTGATGATCAGGCCGTCGTAGTGGATGTCGCGGATGTCGTCGAACGTGCGGTAGAACGTCTCCAGGTGGCCGGCGCTCACGTGCGTGGCCTCGTGCGTTTTGGTGCGCAGCAGATCCACCTCCACCTGCAGCGGCGTGTTGGAGAGCTTGCGCATGATCTGCGTCTCGGTGGCGATCTTGGTGGGCATGAGGTTGAGGATGAGCACGCGCAGCGGACGGATGTCCTGGTGCAGCGCGCGGTACTCGGTCATGACAAAGATGTTCTCGCTCTCGAGCTGCGCGGCGGCAGGGAGGGCGTCGGGGATGCGAATGGGCATGGATGCTCCTTACGAGTCAGTTGCAGCTATGGTACAACGACCGGCCCCATCAGCGCGAGCACATCGCCCAGCGATGCCGTCAGCGGCCCAAATCACTCCAAAAGTAGAGATTAAGGCATGTCCCAAAAATCTACGGCGCTTTAGCCTAGCAAAGTGGCGGCAGGACGCTACAATGGTTCGACGCGAAAAACTCGGCCGAAGGGATACATATATGTACCAGACGCGTAAGATCGGTGTGGTCGGCCAGGGCCACGTAGGAGCACATGTCGCCAACAGCCTGCTTATGCAGGGCATCGCCGACGAGCTGTACCTGTGCGATATCAACGAGGCCAAGGTGACGTCCGAGGTCCAGGACCTGCGCGACTCCCTTTCGTTTGTCCCGTACAACACCAAGATCGTCAACTGCTACGACCACTACGAGGAGCTGGCCTGCTGCGACGTCATCGTCAACGCTGCCGGCAAGGTCGCGCTGGCCGCCGGCAACCGCGACGGCGAGCTGTTCTTTACCACCGACGCCGCCCGCACCTTTGCCAAGCGCATCGTCGACGCCGGCTTTGACGGCATCTTCGTAAGCATCTCCAACCCCTGCGACGTCGTGTGCACCGAGCTGTGGCATCTGACCGGCTACGATCCCAAGAAGATCATCGGCTCGGGCTGCGGCCTGGATTCCGCCCGCTTGCGCACCGAGATCTCCAAGAAGGTCGGTGTGAGCCCCAAGTCCATTGACGCCTACATGATCGGCGAGCACGGCTTTAGCCAGCTGGCCGCCTTTAAGGCCGCGACCATCGCCGGCAAGAGCCTCAACGAGCTTCAGGCCGAGAACCCCGACAAGTACGCCTTTGACCACATGGAGGTCGAGGAGCTCGCGCGCAAGGGCGGCTATGTGACCTACCAGGGCAAGCAGTGCACCGAGTACGCCGTCGCCAACTCCGCCGCGCGCGTCTGCGCCGCCGTGCTGCACAACGAGCACGCCGTGCTTTCCGCCTCCACGCTCATGACCGGCCAGTATGGCGAGGAGGGCATCTTCACCTCC
>UROA01000069.1 GCA_900549355.1 uncultured Collinsella sp.
CCGCCGCTCAGGCCGATTCCATCATCGCCGACGCTCAGCAGCAGGCCCTCACCATTGCCGGTGAGCAGGAGATCGTCCGACTTGCGCAGCAGCAGGCCGACGACATCCGCGATCGTGCCCAGCAGTACGAGCGCGAGACGCGTTATGCTGCCGAGGACTACGCAGAGCAGGTCTTTACGCACCTGGAGGAGAACCTCAAGAGCCTGACCGGCACCGTTACCCGTTGCCGTCAGCAGCTCAACGAGGGTGCCGCCCAACAGAATGGTCAGTGGTAATGGCTGAGTTTCCGAGCGTTACCGTCGATCTTTCCGAGCAGCTCGAGTTTCCTGGAGATTCGTATCCGCTGACCGGTAAGGTCGATGTCGCCACCTACACGGTGGGCGAGAAGGAGTACCAGCTTCAGGACGGCATCGACTACGACGTTGTCTTTACCAACGCCGGTACCGGTGTCTTGCTCACGGGTATGGTCCGCGCACACGCCACTGGCGAGTGCGACCGTTGCCTGGAGCCCGCTTCGTTTGATATTGCCGGTGAGATCGAGGAGTTCTACCTCTTTGAGGAGCCCGAGGATCCCGAGGCCTACGAGGACGGCTACGAGCTCCTGGGTGAGGACCGTATCGTCGATCTGGGTGAGCCTATCAATGACGCGGTCGTCATGGACACGCCGTTTGTGGTGCTCTGCAAGCCCGATTGCCGTGGTCTGTGCCCCACATGCGGTTGCAATCTCAACGTCGAGCAATGCGATTGCGCCGCCCAGGCAGAGGCAGAATGGGCCGCTGCCACGGAAAATCCATTTGCAGCATTGAAGAATCTCAAGCTTGATGAGTAAAACTGTGGTAGTATCGCTACTTGCGCGTAATCGCCACACTGGATAGTTCATAAGGAAGGTCACTATGCCCGTACCTAAACAAAAGCAGGGTCGTATCCGCACTCACACCCGTCGTTCCGCCAACATGAAGATCTCGGCTGCGGCTCAGTCCACGTGCCCCCGTTGCGGTGCTGTCAAGCTCCCGCACCACGTGTGCCCCAGCTGCGGTTTCTACAAGGACCGCGAGGTTATCGTTACCGAGTAACGGTATACTCTGGATGCGATGCCGTTCCAAATGGAACCACAATGGCCGGCTCAATGAGTCGGCCATTTTTGTATAAGGAGCATGTATATGAGTAACGTTCGCGTTTGTGTAGACGTTGTGGGCGGAGACGAGAAACCTCAGGTTGTTCTCGATGGTATCGAGGCTGCACTTGCCGCCGATCCCGATATCGAGGTCTTGGCAGCTGGCCCCGCCGAAATCGTCAATCCCTTTGCCGCTTCCCATGCACGTGTTGAGGCCCTTGAGGCACCTGACGTTATCGCTATGGATGACGATCCCATTCGCGCCGTGATGACCAAACGCAAGTCGTCGATCGTGCTGTCGTGTCGCGCCATCAAGAAGGGTAATGCGGACGCGTTCTTCTCTGCCGGCTCCACCGGCGCCATGACCGCCGCCGCCACCGCCTATGTGACGCCGTTTAGGTATCAGGCCGAAGGCAAGAAGCAGCCGGTGCGCCCCTGTCTGACCAATGCGCTGCCCAATCGCGCCGGCGGTCTGACGGTGCTGTGCGATATGGGCGCCAACCCCGATGTTGAGGTTGACGATATGGTACGTTTTGCCCAGATGGGTAGCGCCTATGCCC
This sequence comes from uncultured Collinsella sp., assembly GCA_900549355.1. Lineage (GTDB taxonomy): Bacteria > Actinomycetota > Coriobacteriia > Coriobacteriales > Coriobacteriaceae > Collinsella. The sequence continues at coordinate 1,675 of UROA01000069.1, forward strand.
GCGTCGTCCTGGGCATCGAGTATCCCCGCGTGGGCCTGCTTGCCAACGGCACCGAGGATGAGAAGGGCTCCAACTTTACCAAGGCCTGCTTCCCGGCCATGAAAGCCGCCGTTCCCGGCTTTGTTGGTAACTGCGAGGGAACGGACATCACCTCAGGTAACTTCGATGTCGTCGTTGCCGATGGCATGTCGGGCAATATTGCGCTCAAGGCCACCGAGGGCGCTGCCAAGTTTTTACTGCAGGAGCTCAAGGGCGCCTTTATGTCTTCGCTCGGCACCAAGATTGCCGCGCTGCTCATCAAAAAGCAGATGCGCGAGATTAAAGCCAAGCTTTCGGGCGACGCCAAGGGCGGCGCGATTCTTTTGGGCCTGCGCGGCGTGGTCCTGATCGGCCATGGCGCCACCTCGGTCGAGGCTGTTAGAAACGGTACGCTCGCGGCGGCCGAAGCCGTGCGCGCCGGGCTGGTCGAGAATGTCGCCAACTCTATGGACGGTATCGTTTTATAAGAGCGAGTAAGAGTGCTGTTATGTGCTTCGCGGCGCACGTCGTGGGGTAGAATCAGAACCGTGTCTTGGTACCGCCCGGGCGGTACCATTCTTTTGGTATTCATGCACTATGAGAGGAAGCGCTATGGACCGCTCCGAAATCTTCGACAAGATCGCCGAGGTCGCTGCTGACGTTCTAGGCGTCGATGTTGCCGAAATTAGCGAGGAGACCACCTTTGACGACCTCGATGCCAACTCGCTCGAGCGCCTGCAGCTGGTTACGGCTATCGAGGACGAGTTCAACCTCGAGATCGATGACGAGACCCTGCTCTCGCTCAACTCTGTCGCCGACGCCGTCGACGCTATCGAAGCTGCCAAGGAGGCCTAAGTCTTGGCTTTATCCGACCGACTTACGCGCGCCCAGGAAATCCTGGGCCACGAGTTCAACAATAAGGTGCTGCTGCGCGCGGCGCTTACGCATCCCTCGGCAGTCGAGGGCCAGCCGGTTTCTGCCAGCTATGAGCGCCTTGAGTTCTTGGGCGATTCCATTTTGGGCGCTGTGGTCGCACGCTCCCTGTTTGAGTCCTATCCGGAGTTTGACGAGGGCAAGCTCACGCGCTTGAAGGTGTCGCTTGTCTCGGGCGCTACGCTGTCCGAGGTTTCTCACGAGCTGGGCATCGACGACATCATCATCTTTGGTGCCTCCGAGACCGGTACCGGTGCGCGCGGCCTGCATTCGGCCCTCGAGAACGTCTATGAGTCGCTCGTGGGCGCGCTGTACCTGGATGCCGGCTGGGACGTTGCGGCGGAGTTCATTCACCGTACGCTTAAGCCGCATTTGGCTTCCGAGCGTGCCGAGCATCCTGCGAACCCCAAGTCGTTTTTGCAGGAGTGCGTGCAAGCCGACGGTCACGAACCTCCGGCGTACAAGCTCGTTGGCTCCGAGGGCCCGGCGCATGCGCCCACCTTTACCGCTGTGGTTTTGATCGATGGTATTCGCCAGGGTCGCGGCTCCGGCTCCTCAAAGAAGGAAGCCGAGGGAGCTGCCGCGCTCGAAGCGCTCGACCGCATGGGTTACACCACCAACGGCGTGATTCTGAACAAGAAGCACGTGTAAGCGAGGAACCGTGTATCTCAAGTCCCTCACGCTCAAAGGGTTCAAGTCGTTTGCCGACCGCGCCCATATGACGTTTGAGCCGGGCCTGACCGTCATCGTCGGTCCAAACGGCTCGGGAAAATCGAACATCTCTGACTCGATTCTGTGGGTCCTGGGCGAGCAGAGCGCCAAGCAGCTGCGCGGCCAGGCCATGGAGGATGTCATCTTCTCGGGCTCGTCGGCGCGCAAGCCGGTGGGTGTCGCCGAGGTCACGCTGGTGCTCGATAACTCGGACCATATGTTGCCCGTCGACTTTGACGAGGTCGCCATCACCCGTCGTATGTATCGCTCGGGCGAAAGCGAGTACCTCATCAACTCGAGTCCGTGCCGCCTGATGGACATTCAGGACATCCTGCACGATTCGGGCCTGGGCAAGGATACGCATTCCATCATCAGCCAGGGCAAGCTCGACGCCATTTTGCAGAGCCGCCCCGAGGAGCGTCGCGCCCTCATCGAGGAGGCCGCCGGCATTTCCAAGCACAAGCGCCGCAAGGAGCGTGCGCTCAAAAAGATTAAGTCGATGGACGAGCACCTGACGCGTGCCCGCGACATCAATAAGGAAATCGCCCGTCAGCTGCGACCGCTGGAGCGTCAGGTCGATCGCGCGCGCAAGTACAAAGAGCTGTCCTCGCGCGCGAACGAGCTTACGCAGATGCTGGCTGTCGATGAGCTTCGTTCGCTGCAGTCGCAGTGGAACGACCTGGAGAGCCGCTCCAAGGAAGGTGCTGCCGAGCTGGAGCTTGCGCAGTACCGCATGAGCGAAAAGGAGCGCGAGCTCGAGAAGCTCCAGGTTATGCTTGAGGAAAAGGGCCTGTTTGTGGGCGACCTGGGCGAGCAACGCCGTCATATGCAAGATGTGGTCGGCCGCATTAACTCCGACATGCGCCTGCTCGAGGAAAAGGGCCACAACATGGTGTCGCGCCTGTCTGACATGCGCGGTCAGATTTCGAGCTCCGAGCATCAGCGTCGTCGCGTGGTCGAGGAGCTCGAGGACGCGCGTGCGCAGCTTGAGGAAGTGACCGGTGCGCATATGCAAGCCCAGGAGGACGTTGACGCCGCTGGTCCTGCCGCCGCTGAGCTCCACGAGCGGCGCGTGGCGCTCGACAATCAGATTTCGCAGCTTACGCGCGAGCAGCGCGATGTGCAGCGCGTGGCCGATAACGCCGCGCTCGAGCTCGCCAAGGTGAAGGACTCACTGAGCAACGCCGAGGTCGAGGACAACATGTATGCCTCGCGCCTGGAGCAGATCGATGAACAGCTCGAGGAGGTCACGGCCTCGCTCGAGAGCCGTCGCGACCGCGCCGAGGAGCTTGAGGGCGCTCTTGAGGAGGCGCGCCAGGCCCAGGTCGATGCGCGTGAGGCCGCCGAGGTCGCCCGTGCGGCCCTGAAGGACTTGCGTGCCCGCGAGAGCGAGGCGCGCAACAAGCTGTCCGAGGTGCGCTCGGAGCTTGCCAGCCAAAAGAAGCTTGATGCCCGCATGGCCGACAGCTCGCCGCTCGTGAGCCGTCTGGTGGGTGCGCTGGGCGACGATGTCTCGGGTCGTCTGGGCGACGTGCTCGAGGCCCCACGCGAGCTTGAGGGCCTGGTGGAGCAGCTGCTTGCCGGCGATATCGATGCGCTGCTGTTTGATGACGCCGCCACGCTTGAGCGTGCCGGTCGTGCGGCTTTGGACCAAAAGAAGGCTTCGGGCGAGGCGCTGTTGGTGGCGCGTGGCGTGAGCGGCTCTACCGCCGCTGAGGGCGCTGCCGGTACCCGTCTGGTTGATCGTCTGTCCGTGCGCGCAGGCTATGGTCCCGTCGTTGAGGCGCTGCTCGGCGGTTATTACGTCGTGGACGATCTTTCTGCCGCGCTGGCTGCGCCTGTCGTTGACGGTGTGACCTATGTGACTCCCGATGGCGCCCGCGTAAGCTGTGGCGGCCTGGTGCGTGTGGGCCTCGATGCCGGCGAGGCGTCGGGTGCTCTGGAGCGTAAGCGTCGCATTCGCGAGCTGGAGGGGCTTGAGCCCGATCTGGCTGCCGTGTTTGAGCATGTGTCGGATCAGGTCGTCGAGGCCAATGCGGCCGTTGAGGAATCGCGTGCCGCTGAGGGCGATGCCGCCGGCGAGATCGCCCGTCTTGAGGGCGAGCGCCGCTCGCTGCTCTCCGAGATCGGCCGCTTGGAGCAAAGCGCCAACAATGCCGAGGTCGAGCGCGTGCGCATCTCCAAGCGCCGCGAGCAGGCCTCCGAAGCCGTTCGCGCTGCGCGCCCGCGCGTTGACGAGCTCACCCGTTCGCGTGACGAGGCTCGCGCGCAGGCAAGCAATTTGGGGTTGCAGATTGCCGAGGCCAACGACGAACTCGACCGCGTTCGCCGTGACGATTCCGAGGCTGCCGGCAAGCTCGCCGACGCCAAGGTTCGCCTAGCCCAGACGAGCGAACGCCTGCGTTCGCTGAAGGGCCGCGTGCCCGACCTGGAGCATCGTCTTGAGGGCATCGACCGTCGTATCCGCGGAACACGCCAGGCCTCGCGCTCGCTCGAGCTGCTGCGCCTGCGCGTCGACCCCATGCACGAGCGCTATTCGGCCCTGCTGGAGCGTGCCTCGGATTGGGCTGCGCGTCTGCGTGACCAGGCTTCGCTCGAGGAGGCGGACTCCGCTTCGCTCAAGAAGACCATCGAGGATGCCAAGGCAGAGGTTGCCCGCGCTAAGGAGCGAGTCGATACCGCTTCCGCCACGCAAAACGAGTTCAAGGTCGCGCGTGGTAAGCTCGAGGTGCAGGTAGAGGCCGCCATTAAGGCCATTACCGCCGATGGCACCACGGTACTCGAGGAAGCGCTCATGCTTCCGGCGCCCACGGACCGCGATGCCGCCGAGCGCGAACTCAACCAGCTTGTGCGCCAGATCAACAACCTTGGTCCCGTTAACCAAGTTGCCATGGAGGAGTACGAGCAGCTCAAGCGCCGCGCCGACTACATCGAGGAGCAGCTGGCCGATCTGGAGAGTGCGCGCAAGGCGCTCACCAAGATCACGGTGGCCATTGATCGCAAGATGCGCAAGGCGTTCCTGGTGACGTTTGAGAAGGTCGACGCGAACTTCCGCGAGATTTTCGCTATGCTCTTCCCGGGCGGTCAGGCTCATCTGGAGATGACCGATCCCGAGCATCCTGCCGAGACGGGTATCGAGGTCGTGGCGCAGCCGCGCGGCAAGCGCATTACCAAGATGATGCTCATGTCGGGCGGCGAGAAGAGCCTGACGGCGCTCGCCCTGCTCTTTGCCGTGTACCGCACGCGCACGGTGCCGTTCTATGTGCTGGACGAGGTCGAGGCGGCACTCGATGACGCCAACCTGTCCAAGCTTATCGGCGCACTCGACGTGTTGCGTTCCGATACGCAGCTCTTGGTTATCTCGCACCAGCGCCGTACTATGGAGGACGCTGACGTCCTCTACGGCGTCTCGATGCAAGCCGACGGTGTCAGTCGCGTCGTCTCGCAAAAACTCGATCGCGAAACCGGAAAGGTCGTGAATGCATAATGGGATTCTTCGATGCTCTCTCGCGCGGACTTGAGCGCAGCCGCGAGGCCCTCAACGAGGTCTTCTACTTTGGCGGCGAGGTCGACGAGGATTTTTGGGAGGACCTGGAGGACACCCTCGTCATGGGTGACATGGGCGCCGAGGTCGCTATCAAGGTCTCCGATGACCTGCGCGATGCCGCGGCCAAGAAGAACCTCAAGACCGCTCCGCAGCTTCGCCGTGCCCTGGCCGAGCAGCTTGAGCAGCACTTTGTGCCCATCGAGCGCGATCCGTTCTCCGATACGCCGAGCTGCGTGCTGTTTGTGGGCATTAACGGTGCCGGCAAGACCACGACGGTCGGTAAGATCGCGAGCGCCATGGCCGCCCGCGGCAAGAACGTCGTGATCGGTTCGGCCGATACCTTCCGTGCTGCCGCTATCGAGCAGCTCGATGTGTGGGGCCAGCGCGCTGGCGTCCCCGTCATCAAGCGCGACCGCGGCTCCGACCCGGCAAGTGTTTGCTACGACGTGCTCGACGAGGCCGACAAGCGCGGCAGCGACCTGGTGCTTATCGATACCGCCGGCCGTCTACACACGAGCCCCGAACTCATGCGCGAGCTTGCCAAGGTGGTCAATGTGACCCGTAAGCGCGCCGCCAATATGGCCGCCGGTCCCATGCCGGTTTCGGTCGTGCTTGTGATTGACGCTGCGACGGGCCAAAACGGTCTGAACCAGGCGCTCGAGTTTAACGAGGCGCTGGGCCTGGACGGTATTATCATGACTAAGCTCGACGGCACGGCTAAGGGCGGTATCGCCATGGCCGTGGCCGAGAAACTCAAGCTCCCGATCCTGCGCGTGGGCGTGGGCGAGCAGGTCGATGACCTGCAGGAGTTCAATGCCAAAGATTTCTGCCGCGCCCTGGTGGGCGAGTCCAATTAAGGAGTGACTAGTGTTTGATTCCCTGAGCGATCGCCTCAACGACACATTTGACCGCCTGCGCGGCAAGGGCAAGCTGACCGAGGCCGATATTACTTCGGCCATGCGCGATATTCGCATGGCGCTGCTCGAGGCCGACGTTAACTTTAAGGTCGTCAAGGAGTTCGTCGCCAAGACCAAGGAGCGCTGCATGACCGCCGAGGTCATGGAGTCGCTGTCGCCGGCGCAAAACGTCGTCAAGATTGTGCTCGACGAGCTCACCGAGATGCTCGGCTCCACCGAGAGCAAGCTCGTCTTTAGTAACCGTATTCCCAACGTCATCATGCTCGTGGGCCTGCAGGGCTCCGGTAAGACCACGGCGGCCGTAAAGCTGGCCTACCTGCTCAAGAAGCAGGGCCGCTCGCCGTTGCTCGCCGCGTGCGACGTCTACCGTCCCGCTGCTGCCGACCAGCTGGCCACGCTCGGTGGCGAGATCGGCGTACCGGTCTTCCGCGGCGATGGTGCGCACCCGGTCGATATCGCCAAGGGCGCCATCCAGGAGGCCGTCGACCACCTGCGCGACGTGGTCATCGTCGATACCGCCGGACGTCTTCAGATCGACGAACAGATGATGCAGGAGGCCGTGGACATCAAGAAGGCCGTCAAGCCCGATCAGGTGCTGATGGTCGTCGATGCCATGACCGGCCAGGATATCGTCAACGTCGTCTCGACCTTCGCCGAGCGCACCGACTTTGACGGCGTGATCATCTCCAAGCTCGATGGCGACGCCCGTGGCGGCGGCGCGCTTTCCGTGCGCCAGGTGACCGGCAAGCCCATCAAGTTTGTGAGCATGGGCGAGAAGCCCGATTCGCTGGAGCCGTTCTACCCCGATCGTATGGCCAAGCGCATTCTGGGTATGGGCGACGTTGTCGGCATTATCGAGAAGGCCCAGGAGGCGGCCGACGCCGAGCAGCTCGAGGCTGCCGAGCGCATGCTGCGCGAGGGCTTCACCATGAATGACATGCTCGACCAGATGAAGGCCGTCAAGAAGATGGGCGGCATGAAGGGCATCCTGGGCATGCTCCCCGGCGGCCAGCGTGCGCTCAACCAGATGGGCGGCAACCTGGACGAGGGCATCTTCGACAAGAACGAGGCCATCATCATGTCGATGACCAAGGAGGAGCGCCTTCGCCCCTCCATCATCAACGGTCAGCGCCGTGCCCGCATTGCCAAGGGCGCCGGCGTGACCCCCACCGAGGTCAATAGCCTTATGAAGCAGTGGGGCGAGATGAACAAGATGATGGGCCGCATGCGCACGATGGCCAATCAGGCGCAGGCCGGCGGCAAGAAGGGCAAGAAGGGCGGGGCTCACCAGGTGGTGCCCGAGCTCGAGGCCCAGATGACCGCCGGCGAGGACCGCTACGCCCAGATGGCCGTGCAGGCCGAGAAGCTGCAGCGCGACAAGGTGCTCGCCGAGGCCCGCGCCGCCGTGGCCGCGGCCAACACCCACGAGGGGGAGGGCCGCCGCAAGAAGCGCAAGGAGAAGCGCGAGGCCGAGGCCCGCGAGCGCGCCGAGCTGGAGGCCATCGAGCGCGGTCTTGACCCGACGCTGGTGCTGGACGACTCCGTGGTGGAGATCCCGCAGGGCGCGTCGGTGGCCAAGTTCGCCGAGCTTCTGGGCGTGCAACCCAACGACGTTATCAAGCGCCTGTTCATGCTCGGCCAGGTGCTCACGCTCACCCAGACCATGAGCGACGAGACCATGGAGCTCATCGCCGACGACATGGGCCGCAAGGTGCGCGTCGTGTCGCCGGAGGAGGAGTACGCCGTGGTGTACAACGACTCCGAGGCCGATTTGAAGCCGCGTCCCCCCGTGGTCACCGTCATGGGCCATGTCGACCACGGCAAGACCTCGCTTCTGGACGCCATCCGCGATACCGGCGTGGTGGCCAGCGAGGCCGGCGGCATCACCCAGCACATCGGCGCTTCCGTGGTGAACATCGGCGACCGCCAGATCACCTTCATCGACACCCCGGGCCATGAGGCCTTCACCGCCATGCGCGCCCGCGGCGCCCAGGTCACCGACGTCATCGTGCTTGTGGTGGCCGCCGACGACGGCGTCATGCCGCAGACCGTCGAGGCCATCAACCACGCCAAGGCCGCCGAGGTGCCCATCGTCGTGGCCGTGAACAAGATCGACAAGCCCGGCGCCAATCCCGACCGCGTGCGCCAGGAGCTCACCGAGTACGGCGTCATCCCCGAGGAGTGGGGCGGCTCCAACATGTTCGTCGAGGTGTCGGCCAAGAAGAAGCTGCACATCGACGACTTGCTGGAGACCATCATCCTGCAGGCCGACGTGCTGGAGCTGAAGGCCAACCCTGACGCTTCTGCCTCCGGCTTCGTCATCGAGGCGAACCTGGACAAGGGCCGGGGCCCCGTGGCCACGGTGCTCATCCAGCGCGGCACCCTGCACACCGGCGACGTCGTGGTGGCCGGCACGAGCTACGGCCGCGTGCGCGCTCTGGTGAACCCGCGCGGCGAGCACGTCGCCGAGGCGAAGCCCGCCGACCCGGTGGAGATCCTGGGCCTGAACTCGGTGCCCACCGCCGGCGACGAGTTCCGTGTCTTCGAGGACGAGCGCGATGCCCGCAAGCTGGCCGAGGAGCGCGCGCTGCGCGCCCGCCTGGCCGCCCAGGAGACCAAGAGCCACATGAGCCTGGACGACCTGTTCAGCCGCATCGAGGACGGCAAGACCACCGATCTGAACCTCATCGTGAAGGCCGACGTCCAGGGCTCCATCGAGGCTCTGCGCGACGCCTTCGACAAGATGGATCAGTCCGAGGTGCGCATCAACATCGTGCACTCGGCCGTGGGCGGCATCACCGAGACCGACGTCACCCTGGCCGCCGCCTCCGATGCCATCATCATCGGCT
>UROA01000070.1 GCA_900549355.1 uncultured Collinsella sp.
CCCCCGAGACCGCCGCGCCCGCGCCCGCAGCCACCGAGGCCGCATCGGAGTCCAATGACCGTCTGGCCGCCATGATGCGCCGCAGCGCCCGCCGCGAGGAAGCTTACGTGCCCACCTCGCAGCTCCGCCGCTTCACCCTGCCCGATTCGGCGCCCATCATGCGCCGCGTCATGGGCTTTCTGTCTGACCAGGCCCGCACACTCATCCATGCCGGCGTGTCGCGCGACCGCATCTGCATCGATCCTGGCCCGGGCTTTGGTAAGTCGGCTAACGAGGACATCGTCATCCAGCGCGAGACTGCCAAGATGGCGTCACTGGGCTATCCGCTCATGTGCGCCGTGTCGCGCAAGCGCTTTGTGGGCGCCGTCTCGGGCGTGACCGAGGCCGCCGAGCGCGATGCCGCTACGTTTGGCGTGTGCCTGGGCGCCATCCAGGCCGGTGCCAACATCGTGCGCGTGCACGACGCCGCGGGTTTTGCGCAGTTCCTAAACGGCTACTGGGCGGTTGCCAAGCCACAGCCGCGCCGCGCGTTTGTGGCCGTGGGCTCCAACCTGGGGCATCGCTGCGACAACATCCGCGCCGCACGCGAGATGATCGCCGAGATTCCACTCACCTGCGTGTCTAACTCCTCCAAGATTTACGAGAGCGAGCCTGCCTACGAGACGCGCCAGGACGCGTTTGCCAACGCCGTCATCGAGATCAAGACCGAGCTTGCGCCGCTGGTGCTGCTCGACGAGCTCATGAAGATCGAGGCCGAGCTGGGGCGCGACCGCTCCAAAAAGGCCAAGGCCAACGGTCCGCGTACCATCGACCTGGACCTGCTGTGGATGGACGGCGAGACCCACGGCGGCAAAAAGCTGCGCCTGCCGCATCCGCTGATCGGCGAACGCGACTTTGTGCTGGTGCCGCTCGAGGACCTGATGCACGACCCGGCGCGGTTCTTCCGCTACAACGGTGTCGAGGTCAAGGAGCCCGAGGACCGCGTGGGCCATATCGTGGGCGAATTGGGGCGTATGTAGATGATCGAGATGAATGCTGTTGCCGCTGGCACCGAGCTCGACGCGGCGCGCGACGCGGGCCGCGAGGGCATGTCCGCGGGCTGGTGCGCGTGGAGCGCGGGCGATGCATCGCTGATGTTTTCGCTGGTCGTGCGCCCCGATGTGAACATGCACGCCTTCCACGGCCTGCCGTTTGTGGCCGCAATGGGTATGATGGACGCGCTCGCGGGCACGGCCGCAACGCCGGGCCTGGGGCTTGCCGGCAAAGTGGGCATCCAGTGGCCGAGTGACATCGTGTGCGGCGCGCCCGCGTTTGAGACGTCGCTCGCACACGTCGCCGTCAACGGCGGTGCCGGTGCCGCGGGCATGTTCGGTGCCGTGACGGTGGATATTGAGCGTTCGGCACTGAGCGAGCTTGGCGTGGATATGGCTGACGAAGCGCTGGTCGAGGCGCTGGCCGCCGCCGTGTTGACCCGCGTTGATGCCTGGGCGGTTGTCGCCAACACGCCACAGGGTGCTGCCGGTCCGCTGGCCCCCGTGCTGGGCGAGTACTTCGACATGGTGCCGCTGCTCGGTCGCCAAGTTGCGGCGGCTTGCCGCTTGCGGCCGGTGTGTTTGCGGGCCTGGACATCTGGGGCCGCGCGACCATCAAGACCGATGCCGGCGAGCAGGAGTTTCCGCCCGAGGCCGTACGAATTCGCGGGCTGTAGCGCGGGGCGTTCGCGCCCAAAGATAGACATGACAACAAGACCCTCCTCGGCCTGTGCCGGGGAGGGTTTCGCCTATCTGGGGAATGGGTTGCCAGCGCCCTATTCCTCAAAACTGAAAATTTTTCGATTTTGAGGAATAGGCTTGGCGAACGTTTGCGGGGGCTGTGGCATCGGGCGTGCTCGACTTAAGCTCCTGCTCTATCCCAGCTCCTGCATGCGGCGGTAGATTTCGCAGATACCCTTGATGGTGAGCTGTCCGTCGACCACGTCGAAGGCATCGGTCGAATCGGCGACGATGCTGGCGAGACCGCCCGTGGCGATAACGGTGGCATCCTCGCGGCCCAGCTCGCGCTTCATGCGCGCGACCAGGCCCTCAGCCATGGCGGCGGCGCCCGTTACGGCGCCGACCTTGATGCACTCCTCGGTATCGCGGCCGATGGCGTGCTCGGGCGCCTCGAGCGGCACGCTGGCGAGCTTGGCGGCACGGGCGGCAAGCGCGTCCATGGAGATGCGAATGCCCGGCGCGATCGCTCCGCCAATGTAATAACCGTCCTCATCGATGACGTCGATATTGGTCGCGGTGCCAAAGTCCACCACGATCGCCGGCGCGCCATAGAAGGTCTCGGCAGCGACGGCGTTGGCGATGCGGTCGGCACCAACGGCCTGGGGGCGCGCCGCCCGCAGCTTGGTTACGGCGGCCGTCTGCGGCCCGATGACGATGGCGTCCGCGGCAATGCGGTCGGCCACGGCGTGCCACTCGCGCGAGAGCTGCGGCACCACGCCCGCAAAGGCGATCGCGTCGACCGCATCGAGCGAAAGGCCGTACATCTTAAAGAAACCCATCAGGCGCACATGGATCTCGTCGGCGGTATAGGAGCGGTCGGTGGGCATGCGCCACGACTGCACCAGCTCGTCTCCGTCAAACAGGCCCATGGCCGTCTGCGTGTTTCCCATATCGATAGCGAGCAGCATGTCTACTCCCGGTGTCGGCATAAAAGGACGCGCACCATTGTATACGTGCCGTCGATGGCGCTCGGCTGCGATTCGTTTACGGTGATAGGGGCTGAGGGGTTTAAATATGAAGGAATTATGCTCTACGAGATTTTCCTTGCCGTTTACCGAACTCCCGCGTAATATTCTTTCTTGCGCACATGAGGCGCCCAGACATTGCGGGGTGGAGCAGTCTGGTAGCTCGCCGGGCTCATAACCCGGAGGTCGTAGGTTCAAATCCTGCCCCCGCGACCAAGAACTTGCAGCTCGTCGGCCTAGCCGGCGAGCTTTTTTGTTATTTCGGGACCGTGTTTTCGGTCCAATTCTCGGCCTCTCAAACAAAATCTCGATCTGTAACATCTAGACCCGATTTGGGCGGCTAGGTGTTACAGATCGAGATGTTTCGGCAGGACGGTCTTCGTTTGTCTAAATCTGTAACGCGAGGGACGGATTTTGACGAGTTGTTGTTACAGATTGAGAATTTCTAGCAGGCGGGCTTGGTTTGTCTCGATCTGTAACAGGTAGGGGTCAAAAGTGGGTCTAGCTGTTACAGATTGAGATTGTTGAGGTTGGGTCGAGGGGAATGTCTCGATCTGTAACAGTAAGACCCGGTTTTGTCGCGTAACTGTTACAGATTGAGATAAACCGACGGGCCGCCCCGCCCATCCCCATCCACCTGCCGCTACCTGCTGTCCGCCGATTTCCGTTGCGCTGTTGTATTCCCATGCTATATCCTCTAGACAACTACGCGGCATCATCGCCGCCGCGCCTACAAGAGAGGAATATCCATGACCGCACCTGCATCCAAGTTGCTCCAGCCCATTACGGTTGGCCCCCTTGAGCTCAAGAACCGCATTATGTTCCCGCCGCTGACCACCGGCTACGAGGAGCGCGACGGTTCCATCGGCGAGCGCAGCCTGGCTTTTTACGAGCGCCTGGCCCGTGGCGGCGTGAGCTACATCGTCATCGGCGACGTTGCTCCCGTCATGACCGCAAGCCCCACGCCCAAGCTGGCAACCGACGCCCAGATCCCCACGTTTAAGGCCCTGGCCGATGCCGTCCACAAGCACGGCGCCAAGGTCGCGCTGCAGCTGTTCCACCCCGAGTACGACGTGCCCGGTGTCGGCCGCATGGTCATGGGATCCATGGCTGCCGCCAAGGCCGCGCAGGAGGCCAAGGCCGCTGGCGACGAGGAGACCTTTGCCGCCAAGATGGCCGAGTCCAACGAGATTCGCAACCAGGCCTACGCCAAGCTGCACCACGACATGCAGCACTTTGTGAACGAGGCGAGCGTAGAGCAGCTTACCCAGATCAAGGAGGCCATCGCTGCCTCGGCCGCTCGCGCGCAGCAGGCCGGGATCGATGCCATCGAGGTCCACGGCGACCGTCTGGTGGGTTCGCTGTGCTCGGCAATCCTCAACCAGCGCACCGACGAGTACGGCGGCTCGTTCGAGAACCGCGTTCGCTACGCGCTGGAGGTCGTCGCTGCCATTAAGGAAGCCGCGCCGCAGCTGATGGTGGAGTACAAGCTCCCCGTGATCATGGAGAACCCCGACGGCACGCCGCGCGGCAAGGGCGGCCTGCAGCCCGACGAGGCCTGCGAGTTCGCCAAGCTGCTCGAGGGCGCGGGCATCGACATGATCCAGGTCGCGCAGGCCAACCACACCGGCAACATGGGAGACACCATTCCGCCCATGGGCGCCATGCCCTACAACTGGACGCTGCCCGTGGCCGAGCGCGTCAAGGCCCTGGTTTCCGTGCCGGTGGCAACCGTCGGCCGTGTTGTCTCGGTCGAGGCCGGCGAGAAGATTCTGGAAGACGGCGCGGCCGACATCATCGCCTACGGCCGCTCGCTCATGTGCGACCCCGACATTGCGCTGAAGGCCGCCACCGGCGAGCCCATCCGCGAGTGCCTCAACTGCAACAAGGGCTGTGTCGACGCGATTCAAAACCGCAAGTACATCTCGTGCGTGCTCAACGCCGAGAACGGCGACGAGGCGACCATCGCCATCAAGCCGGGCGAGGGTGACAAGAAGATCGCTGTGGTGGGCGGCGGTATTGCCGGCCTGGAGGCCGCGCGCGTGGCGGCCAAGCGTGGCTACGACGTGACCGTCTACGAGGCGAGCGATCACTTGGGCGGCCAGATTGTGCTGGCGGCTGCGCCCCCGCGCAAGGACGAGATCATGCGTTCCGTCGAGTACTACGAGAAGATTCTGCCTGGCCTGGGCGTAAAGGTCGAGCTCAACCACGTTGCTAGCCCCGCGGACCTCAACGCCGCCGACGCTGCGATTGTGGCTGTGGGCGCACACGACGTGGTCATCCCCGTTCCGGGTGCCGACTCGGACAAGGTCGTCTCGAGCTGGGACGTGCTGGCCGGCAAGGTGGAGCTCAGCGGCCGCGTCGCCGTCATTGGTGGTGGCCTGGTGGGCACCGAGACTGCCGAGTATCTGCTGCAGCACGGCTGCGAGGTGGCGATCGTGGAGATGCTCGACAAGATTGCCGCGGGCGAGTCCGAGACCATTCTGCCGCTGATTATGAGCGACTTTGCAGAGCACAACGTGGAGCAGCATGTTAAGACCCGCCTGACCGCTATTACCGACGAGGGCGTGGAGGCCATTCGCACCACCGAGGACGGCACCGAGGAGCCGGTGAAGATCGCCTGCGATTACGTGGTGATGGCCGTGGGCTCCAAGGCCAACGCGTTTGACCTGGATGGCGTGACGGTGCCCGTGACCTGCGTGGGCGACTGCTCGGGTGAGCGCACCGCCGACATTGCGAGCGCCATTCGCACGGCGTATCACGCGGCCAACGAGCTGTAGTTGAACATCGCGGCTAGGCGGGGCGGTAGCACGGATTCGTCTCGCCCGGCTGTGTCCCGTCGGGTGTCAACCGGTGCGGGGCCTGCAAGCGCAGCAGGTCCCGCCCTTTTTGTTTTGCTCCGGTGGATGGCAATGCGCGGTAATCATGAGGAGTGAGGACGTCTACTGCCTTGCAGATCACTCAAAATTATTGGGGGAGGGGTTAATAACTATATCCTCTATACCAAAGGACATAAAGAGATGTCAATTTTGTTGACAAGCGAATGACGATTAGCTGCGAGTCAGCTACCAGCGTAAATAATCGATAAAGAAATGTCGTAATTTGGTGCCAAATGCCCAGATAACGCCGCGTCTATTTTAATTAACTGCTTTGAGCAAACAGTAAAATGCTACTATCTAACTTGCACGTAAGAAAGCAGATTAACGGTTAAGGCTAAGAAGTGGCAGGTATGTCGGAAGCAACTAGGACTCGCACGCATGCGCCTGAGGTTAGGCAGCGCGCCGTCGAGATCATCCAAGAGGGGGTCGGTCATCGCGCCCTCGCCGCGGAGCTTGGCATTCCCCAGGCCACGGCTCGTCAGTGGGCCCGCGCGTATGCCGTGGGCGGTGCCGACGCCGTTCTCAATGCCGGTTCGCATCATCACACCTATTCGTACGACGTAAAGCTCGCTGTGGTTAAGGACCGTCTGGAAAACGGCTTGACGGTTCGCGAGGCCATGATCAGGCACAAGATTCCCAGCGAGTCTTCGGTCAAGGCTTGGTGCCGCCAGTATCGCGAGAGCGGTGAGTCCGCGCTGGTCGATAAGCCGCGCGGTCGCAAGCCGCGCGTTAAGCAGGCAGAGTAGCAAGAGGGTGCGCCCGCGGGGGCGCATTTTTCTTGCCGCGCCAACTTTTTGGACCGGCGCGAGCCTGTCGGGACATCCTCCAAAGTGGCCAATAAGCCGCGCGCAGTGGCCCGCGCGCCTGCCGCCGCGGTAAGGAAACGTCGCCTCTCTGCTCCAAAGCGGACGTGCCCTTACCCCGTACGCCTAAAACTCCCCAGTTGACCGAAAACCTGCCGCTGCTGCTCCTCAATTGAGCTATAACGTTAAACAATTGCAGCGTTTTTGCATGGGGGAGTGATGGTATGACGCTACTGTATTTCCTTACCCTGTTTCCGCTGGTACCGGCGCTGGGCATGCTGCTCGCGCGCGGTGACCGCGCCCGCGATGCGGTGGGACTCATAGGCTCCGGCATTATCATGGCGGTGACAGTTGTAGTCGCCGTCATGTTTTTTTGCACGGGTCCGCAGAGCTTTGAGATTGCCCCCGGTACCTCGCATGCGCTCTCGATCATCAGCTCCGTCATCGACGTAATTCTGTGCGCCGTCATCCTGTACAACGCGCACAAATATAAGAGCGTGCTTACCACGGTGCTCGGCATAGTCCAGCTGGTGGGTTCGCTCGCCTTTGCGGCCATGACGTTGCCCGCGGCCGAGGCCGTTACGGCGACACCGCTCTACCTGGACTACATGAGCGTGATCATGGTCCTCGCCGTCGGCATCGTCGGCAGCCTAATCTGCGTGTATGCCCTGGGCTACATGAAGGACTTCCAGGCTCATGACGAGCACGAGGCCGCGCTGCGCGGGCAGACCGCGCCCGACCGTCGCCCGCAGTTCCTAGCGCTTATGTTCCTGTTCCTCTCGGCCATGTTCGTCATCGTGACGAGCGACAACCTTGAGTGGCTGTTCTGCGGCTGGGAAATCACCACCGTGTGCTCGTTCCTTATGATTGGCTACACGCGCACGCCCGAGGCCATCAAGAACGCCTTCACCCAGATCATCCTCAACATGCTGGGCGGCATCGCGTTTTTGGCCGGACTCATGTATCTGCACGTTAACGGCATGCCGCTGACCATCTCGGGCATGGTCGAGCTTGCCGGCGCCGGAACCGCGCAATCCGCGCTGCTGGTGATGCCGGTCGTCCTGCTGTCGCTCGCCGCACTCACCAAGGCCGCACAGATGCCGTTCCACACGTGGCTGTTGGGTGCCATGGTTGCCCCTACGCCCACGAGCGCCCTGCTGCACTCGTCAACCATGGTCAAAGCCGGCGTGTTCCTGATGGTCAAGCTGAGCCCGCTCTATGCCATCTATCCCGTAACCGGCTTTATGGTCACGAGTGTGGGCGCCATCACGTTTTTGCTCGCTGCCCTCATGGCCATCTCGCAGAGCAACGCCAAACGCGTGCTCGCGTTCTCCACCATTTCCAACCTGGGCCTCATTAGTGCCTGCTTGGGTGTCGGCGCGCCCGAGGCTGTATGGGCGGCCATCTTCCTGATCCTGTTCCACACGGTGGCAAAGTCGCTGCTGTTCCTGTGCGTGGGCACGGCCGAGCATCATATCGGCAGCCGCAATATCGAGGACATGGACGGTATGTTCAGCCGCATGCCGCACCTGACGCGTCTGATGATGCTGGGCATCATGGGCATGTTTGTGGCGCCGTTTGGCATGCTCGTGTCCAAGTGGGGCGCCCTGGTGGCGTTTGCGCAGACCGGCAACGTGCTCATGATCATGGTGCTTGCCTTTGGCTCGGCTGCGACGTTCTTCTTCTGGGGCAAGTGGCTTGCCAAGCTTTCGGGCGTCGACCCTACGGCTCAAAACGTTGAGGTCAATGTCCATAAGACCGAATGGGTGGCACTCAACACCATCGCCGCGCTGCTGATTCTGTGTTGCGTGGCGTTCCCGGTTATCTCGAGCGGTCTGGTGTCGCCTTACTTGGCCATGGTGTTTGGCCGCGTGCCGTACGTTATCGGCAAGGACGCCATGTATCTGATGGTGGTTATCGTGGCGTTTATCGCTGTGGTGCTGCTGACTTCATTCCGCGTGAGCAACAAACCGCACGTAAACGTATATCTTTCGGGCGTGGGAACCGATAAATATCGCCATTTCCGCGGCTCGATGGGTCGCGAGGTAAAGGCCGAAAAGCGCAATTGGTACTCGGAGGACGCCCTTGGCGAGAAGCGTATTGGCCCCGCGGGCAGCGTCGTGTGCTGCAGCATTATCTTGTTTGCGCTGCTGTGTTGCGCGTGGATTGGGCCCGAGCGGCTTGCCATGAGCGCGCCCTCGGTGCTGCGCGGCAAGTATTTCGAAGGCTCGGGCGTCGTGGGCATTTTTATTGGCACCGTGGCGTTTGCCCTGCTGGCGCCGCTTGTGGGCGGCCTGATCGACGGCCTCGACCGCAAACTTTCGGCCCGCATGCAGGGCCGCGTGGGCCCGCGCCTGCTCCAGCCATTCTACGACGTTGCCAAGCTGCTGCGCAAAGCCCCTGCCAGCGTAAACACCATGGACGATACCTATATGGCGTGCGCGCTCATCTTTACCGTGGTGGGCGGTGGCATCTTTGTGTCGGGCTCCAACACGCTGCTGTGCGCTTTTATGGTGACGCTCGCCGCGATCTTTGTGGTGCTGGCGTCCGCCTCGACGCAAAGCCCGTTTGCCCAGGTTGGCGCCGATCGTGAGTTGCTGCAGGTTATGAGCTACGAGCCCGCCGTTCTGCTGATGAGCGTGGGCCTGTATCTTGCCACCGACAGCTTCGATTCCATTGCCGTGACGGGGCAGTCGGCCCCCATCATCGTGTACAGCGCACCCATTTTCCTCGCGCTGCTCGCGGTGCTTACCATCAAGCTGCGCAAGTCGCCGTTTGACCTTTCGTACTCGCATCACGCGCATCAGGAGATTGTCCAGGGCGTCGCCACCGAGATGAGCGGCGGCACGCTGGCCAAGATGACCCTTATGCACTGGTGCGAGACCGTGCTGTTTTTGATGTGGGTGGGCATGTTCTTTGTTTGGGACAACCCGGTGAGCTGGCTGGTCGCCCTGGTCGTGATGGCTGCAACGTACTTTGTCGAGGTGCTGATCGACAACACCTTCGCACGCAGCACCTGGCGCAGCTGCTTTAAGCTCGGCTGGGGCGTGGCGCTGGTGTTTGGCCTGCTCAACCTTATGCCCATCCTCGTCGACGTGTTTATTTAGGAGGCGGCATCCATGGATCATAAAATGTCGCGCTCGCCGTGGGTTATTCATTACGACGGCTCGAGCTGCAACGGATGCGATATCGAGGTGCTGGCCTCGCTCACGCCGCTGTTTGATGCGGAGCGGTTTGGCGTGGTCAATACCGGCAACCCCAAGCATGCGGACATCTTTTTGGTGACGGGGCCGGTCAATGCCCAGAACCTGCCCGTCGTGCGCCAGATCTACAACCAGATGCTCGAGCCCAAGTGCGTGGTGGCCTGCGGTATCTGCGCGTGTTCGGGCGGCGTGTTCCGCGATGCCTATAACGTGATCGGCGGCGTGGACCGCGCAATTCCCGTGGACGTGTACGCGCCCGGGTGCGCCATTCGCCCCGAGACCGTGATCGATGCCATTGTGGAGGCGTGCGGCATCCTGGACCAGAAGGAGGCCGTGATGCGCGCCGGCGGCGACCCGCTTACCGTGGGCGGTGCCGCAACCTGGGACGGTGGCGTTGAGCTGGGCGTGGACGGGTTTGTGGCTGCGGAGGCCGGGGCTGATGGTGCCGGCGACACGCCCGCTGGGACGCCCGCCGCTGGCGACGCGCCTGCTGGGATGCCCGCCGCTGCAAAGGAGGCCGAGTAATGCAAAAGGCTATCTATACCACCGTCGGAATCGACGAGCTCTTGTCGCATGTCCAGGCGCTCAAGGGCGTCGGCGCGCGCTTTGTGCAAATGCATGCCGAGCGCAACGTCGACGACGGCACGTATCGCCTGGTCTATACGTTTATCAACGTTCGTGCTGCTCAGGAGCATATTGCGCAGGACGGCAGCTATGCGATCGAGAACCTGGTGGTTGAGGGAATTGATCAGTACCAGGAGATTCCGTCCATCAGCTCGTACTATCCGGCGGTGTTCCCGTTTGAGAACGAGGCCCACGACCTGTTTGGTCTTGCCATCACCGACATGCAGATTGACTTTAAGGGCTTTTTCTACCAGGTCTCGACTGCCGAGCCCATGAGCGTTATCACGCCCGAGGTGAAGGCTGCGCGCGAGAAGGCCATGAAGGTCCGTGCCGCCGCCGAGGCCAAAGCGCGCAAGACTGCGGCCGAGAAGGCCGCCGCTGCCACGGC
>UROA01000071.1 GCA_900549355.1 uncultured Collinsella sp.
TCGTTGAAGTCGACGGTCAGCGGGAAGAAGTCGTAGTTCTTGCGCTCCTTGGAGACGACCACGGTGTCGAGCATCGTGGTGTCGCCCTGCTTGACCAGGCAGGCGCCGGTGGCCTGCTTGGCAAGCTCGCCCGACTCAAAGGTGTAGGTCTTGCCGTACAGCTCAAAGGTCTTGGATACGAGTGTCATTGTTCTCCTTTACCCCACAGGCCCCTTGCCTGCAGGCTTCTCATGTGACGCGGGCCCCCTGCCCCCGCCACG
The DNA here is from genome assembly GCA_900549355.1 of uncultured Collinsella sp. Classification (GTDB taxonomy): domain Bacteria; phylum Actinomycetota; class Coriobacteriia; order Coriobacteriales; family Coriobacteriaceae; genus Collinsella. The sequence continues at coordinate 261 of UROA01000071.1, forward strand.
CTTCAGAGCGTGATTGTTCACGTCCTTACACAAAAAGAGCGCCCCGCTGCGCAGGACGCTCTTAGCATGTACAAATCCTACTGGATGTTGTCGCGGATGCCCAGAGCCTTGATGAGCTCACGGTACTCGACGATGTCGTTCTTCTTGATGTAGGAGAGAAGACGACGACGACGGCCGACGAGCATGAGCAGGCCACGACGGGTGTGGAAGTCCTTCTGGTGGGACTTCATGTGCTCGGTCAGCTCCTTGATGCGCTCGGTCAGGATGGCGACCTGAACCTTGGGGTTGCCGGTGTCGACCGGGGTGTTACCGAACTGGGCGGTCAGCTCCGCCTTGCGCTCTTTGGAAACAGTCATTGTTTCACCTTTCGTTTTACGTCGCCCGCGGGCGACTCGATTCGCCTCGGACTGGGAAACCGCCGGTGGAGCGAGCATCCAAGGTCGAGGTACCAACAGGTCGGTATGTTACCACAAGCAGCCCGCGCCTGCGCATCATCACCGACCCAACATGAATTCCATCGCACGGAGACGCTGATCGGTATGCGTCGCCGCCCACACATGCGAAAGCCCGAGCAAGAACGCCGCCGTATGCGGGTCGATTCGCTCGACCATGAGTGCATCGAAGGTCATGGACATGAGGGCGCGCAGCCACGCGACCTCACCGGTCGACACCAGTTCGGCACCCGGAACGCTCGACGCGCACGACCCGCACATGAGACCGCCCGCCTGTGGTGAAAAATACGACAGCATGGGGTCTCCGCACAGCACGCATGCCGAAAAATCGGGTCGGTAGCCAACGTGCGACAGCAGTTTAAAGACAAAGGCCGCCACGAGCAGGTCCATATGTGCCGAGTCGAGCCCGCTACCGACAAGCGTGAGCGCCCGCTGCGTGATGGCAAAGGTAAACGGGTCCTCGGCATCCTCGAATGAGCACACGCGCGCGACCTCGGCGATCGCACTTGCGGCGCATGTCGTCTCGTAATCGGGCGCAGCGCCGAGCGGCGCCTCCATAAGCTCGGCCTGGGAAACCACGTCGAGCGAGCGACCATGCGCCAACAGCATATCAACGGTGCAGAAAAGCTCGCAGCGGGCCGCAAGGCGACCGCCAGGCTTACGTGCGCCCTTAGCCACGGCACGCACCTGCCGACCCCGCTCGTCAAGCATCGTCAAAATCAGGTCGGTTTCCTTGAGCTTCGTCTTGTCGAGGACGAGCACCTTTGTACGATATGTGCGAGAGCCTGCCATGAACGCCGAGGCTTAATCTTCAGCGTTATAGCCAAAGCGGCGGATTTGCGCCTCGTCATCGCGCCAGCCGGCCTTTACCTTTACGTCGAGCTCCAAAAAGACCTGCATGCCAAAGATGCGCTCAAGGTCACGACGGGCATCGATGCCAATATGCTTGATCATCTCGCCGCCCTTGCCGATGATGATGCCCTTCTGCCCCTCGCGCTCGACGTAAATCGTGGCGTGCACGCGCAGGACCTTCTTAGTCTGCTCGAGCGCGTCACAGATGACGCCCACGGAGTGAGGGATCTCGTCGCGGGTGCGACGCAGAACCTTCTCACGCACAAACTCGGCCACGAGGGTCTCGTCGGACGCGTCGGTGCCCATGTCCTCGGGGAACCAGCGCGGGCCCTCGGGCAAGAAGTGAGCGACGGTCTCGATAAACGCATCGACGTTGAAGTTCTTGACCGACGACGTCACGATCTCATCGTCGTATTCCATAAGCTCGTGAGCGGCCTTGAGCTGCTCCATGACCTGTGCGGGATCGGCCTCGTCGGCCTTCGTGAGCACCAGGACCTTTTTGGAGCGGGCATTCTTGACGCGCTCGGCGACCCAGGCGTCCCCCCTGCCAATCGGCTTGGTGGCGTCAATCAAAAACGCGACAACATCGACATCGTTCAGTTCAAACAACGCGCTCTTGTTGAGCTCGGAGCCCAGGCCGTCCTTAGGCTTGTGGATACCCGGCGTATCAACGAAGACCAGCTGGTAACCGGGGCGGTTGACCACGGCGCGCATACGGCGGCGGGTCGTCTGGGCCACCGGAGAGGTGATAGCAACCTTCTTGCCGTAACAGGCGTTGAGCAGCGTGGACTTGCCGGCGTTGGGGCGGCCGACCAGGGCCACGAAGCCGCTGCGGAAACCGGGTTCCACGTCGCCAAAGCCCGTAAGGCCCTCATCCTCGTCGCACAGGGCATCGAGCTCCTCGTCGCTCATACCCTCAAACGGGTCGAACTCCTCGACCTCGTCAAACGAATCGGCACCTTCACCCTCGTCCAGGACCTCGTCATCCAAAACTTCATCGGTAGGCTGCATATTGTCGGACATGGGAATCCCTTTCTAAATAAAGTCGAGCGCGTGGGCAAAGACAAGCAAGCCCACGATCGCGGCGGTAATGGAAAGAACGTATACAGAGGCAGCGGCGATATCCTTCGCGCGCTTGGCCAGCGGATGCAGCTCCTGGGTCGCCAGGTCGACAATCGCCTCCATGGCGGTATTGCACAGCTCGCCGTGAATCACCAGGCCGCAGCAGATGATGACCGTAACCCACTCGGCAATATCGAGCCCCACGATGCAGCCGGCAATGACGGTGCACACGCCCGCCACGAGCATGACCTTGATATTGCGCTCGGTCTTGACGGCGGTAACGAAGCCCTCCATGGCGTATGAGAACGACTTTAAAAAGGACGGATGGTCCTTGTTCGATCCGGGAATCATAGACGGCTCCTAGTCGTGGGCATGATTGGTTATGGGGCCGACGTGGACCAGCTTGGGGTCCTCGCCGCGCTCGAGCGCCAGATCGTGCAGGATGGCGTCCTCGCGGGCCTCCATGACCTCGGCCTCGTCGTCCTCGATATGGTCATAGCCCAGCAGGTGCAGCATGCCGTGTACGAGCATCAGACGACACTCGTCAGCGGGGCTATTGCCAAAACCGGGGGCCTGACGGGCAATAACCTGCGGGGCCAAGATAATATCGCCGAGCTCGAGCGTCTCGTCGGCGGGAATATCCTCGTCAAAGGCCGAGTCGCATTCAAACGAGAGCACATCGGTGGTGCGGTCGATACCGCGCCACTCGTGGTTGAGCTCGTGCATCTCGTCCTCGTCGACATACGAAAGGGAAATCTCGACTTCACGCTCAACGCCCTCGGCGGCAAGCACAACCTCGCAGATGTGCTCCACCTCCTGCGCGTCGAGCAGCGTATCGAGCTCGGCATCGTTGCTGATCAATACACTCAACGGGACTCCTTTCGGTCACGCACGCGCTGCTCGCGCACATCATCATAAATATCGTATGCCTCGACGATACGTCCCACCAAGGCATGGCGCACCACGTCGGCACGCTCGAGGTGCGAAAATGCGACATCGTCGACACGGCCCAAAATCTGCTCAACGTCAGCAAGACCGCCGCGACGACCAACCAGGTCGCGCTGACTCAGGTCGCCGGTAATCACAAACTTGGAGTTGAAGCCCAGGCGCGTCAGGAACATCTTCATCTGCTCGGGCGTGGTATTTTGCGCCTCGTCGAGTACCACGAAAGCATCGCTCAGCGTGCGGCCGCGCATGTAGGCAAGCGGGGCGATCTCGATCACGCCGCGCTCCATAAGCTCATCGGTTCGCTCGCGATCCATCATGTCAAAAAGGGCGTCGTAGAGCGGACGCATGTAGGGATCGATCTTTTCCTCAAGGGTACCGGGCAAAAAGCCCAGATTCTCCCCCGCCTCGACAACCGGACGCGTCAAGATCAGACGGCCCACCTCGTGACGCTTGAGCGCGGCAACGGCGAGCGCCATAGCCAGATAGGTCTTACCGGTACCGGCAGGACCCAAGCCAAACGTGATGGTATGCGAGCGGATGGCATCCACATAGTGCTTTTGCCCGAGCGTCTTGGGGCGAATGACGCGGCCGCGATACGAAAGCAGCACGTCATCGCGAAGCGACGTAGCCTCGTGCTCACCGTCGCGCAAGACGGCCAGACAGCGAGAGACATCGTCGGCAGACAGCGTGCGCCCGGCGGCCGCCTCGCGAAAAGCATGCTCGAAAAAGCGCGCCACGAGTTCGACCTCGTCCGGGTCGCCGCTCACGGAGATGCTATCGCCACGGGCGACCACATGGGCGCGAACCAAGCTCTCGAGCGCACGAAGGACGCCGTCGCCGGCGCCCAAAACGCGCGAGGGATCAATCCCCTCGGGAACGGTAAGTCTAATCTTCGAGGCTTCCATGAACCTCCCTGCGTGCATGGACCAAGCCGGAATCATCGACTCCGATGATAGCAACATCGAGCAGGCACGGGGCTGTAAGTCCACAGGTATCGTCAAGACGGGCATGATGGAACGAGCCGAGCGTCAGGTTGTCACCATACTCGAGCACGGCACGCTCGACCGTGCCCACGCGACGACGAGCGTCGGCAATAGCGAGCTCCTGTGCGGCGGCCCGCATACGGCGGCTGCGCTCGGCCATAACCTCGGGTGACACCTGGTCGGGCATGTCGGCAGCAAGGGTACCGGGACGCTTGCTGTAGCGGAACACGTGCATACGCGAGAAACCCACACGGCGGCACAGCGCCAGCGATTCCTCGAACTCCTCGTCCGTCTCGCCAGGAAAACCGACGATGACATCGCACGAAAGGGACGCCTGGGGCAAGATGGCACGAATCATACGCACCGTGTCCTCAAAGGCCTCGGCGCTATAGGGACGGCCCATGCGATGCAGGGTCGCCGTGCAGCCGGACTGCACGGGCAGGTGCAAAAACGGGGCGATACGCTGCGGATAACGCGCCATAACCTTAAGCAGGCGCTCAGAGATATCCATGGGCTCGACCGAGGAAATGCGCACATGCGGAATAGACGTGCGCTCCATGATGGCCTCGAGCAGCTCATCGATTTCGACATGCTCGTCGGTCGCGCTCTTGCCATCGTAGGCGCCCAGGTTCACACCGGTCAGCACCACCTCGGGCACGCCGGCCTCCTGGGCCTCGCGAACTTGCTCGAGCACGGACTCAACGGGCACGGAGCGCTCGGGGCCGCGTGCCTTCCACACAATGCAATAGGTGCAGCGATGGTTGCAGCCGTCCTGAATCTTCACGCCCAGGCGAGAGCGACCGAGCGCATCGACCACCTCGCCATCGCTGCAGGCGGGAACGCTATCGGACTCAACGTCCAACACCTCGCAGACACGTTCGGCGACATCGATCTTAGACGGCTCGGCGATTACGCGATCCGAAAGCTCCAGCAGCTCCTCGGGATGTAAATTGACCACGCAACCGGTCACAAGCACATAGGGCTCGTTAGGATGGGCCAGCACATGACGGACGGCCTTACGGGTCTTGGCCTCGGCCTCGCCCGTAACGGCACAGGTGTTAATGACGATCAGATCGGCATCCTGGGGATCCACAATAGCAAAGCCCAGGCGCATAAGATCGGCAGTGATACGGTCAGACTCAACCCGGTTGACGCGGCAGCCGAGGTTGACGACGGAAATATGGGGTGCGAGCACGCGGGCTCCTTAATCGAGGATATCGTCGAGGGCACTCTTGATACGGTCGGTCACCGACTTCTTACCGGAAGCGACGTCATCACCCATCTCATCGGCAAAAGCACGGAGCAGCTCGCGTTGCTTATTGGAAAGATTGGTGGGAACGACCACGCGCAGCTGCACGATCAGGCGGCCACGCGAACCGCCACCGCCAATGCGCGGCATGCCGTAATTATTGACGCTCACGGTGTCGCCGTACTGGGCGCCGGCGGGAACCGTCACCTTAACGACCTCGTCGGGCATAATGCCCTCGACCTCGATCTCGCAGCCGAGCGCAGCCTGAGCAATCGAGATATCGCTCACGAGGTACAGGTCGTCACCGTTGCGCTTAAAGCGCTCATGGTCGGCAACGCGCACGTTGACAATCAGGTCGCCCGAAGGCTCGCCGCGAAGGCCGGCCTCGCCAAAGCCGCTCACGCGCAGCTGACGACCGGTAGAAACGCCAGCGGGAATATCGATGTCGATCTTTTCGTGCGAAGGCGTGCGGCCCTGACCGTCGCAGGTCTCGCAGGGATGGTCGATAACCGTGCCCTCACCATGGCAGTCGGGGCAAGGCGAAGAGGACTGAACCTGGCCCAGGAACGAACGCTGAACCGTCGTGACGTAGCCCGTACCGTGGCAGCGGCTGCACTGCTTTTCCTGTGCGCCCTCGGCCCTACCGGTGCCATTGCAGTCCTCGCAAGGAGCAAGGCGGTCATAGCTGATCGTCTTTTTGCAGCCGAGCGCCGCCTCCTCAAGGGTCACCGAAAGCGAGATGGCCATGTCACGTCCGCGACGACGCTCACGACGGCTGCGGGCGCCACCGCCGGCACCGCCGCCAAAGAACGACGAGAACAAGTCGTCCATGCCCATGCCACCAAAGATATCGTTGATATCGACGTAGCCCGAACCACCAGGGCCGTCGGCGGTGCCGTAACGGTCGTAGTTAGCACGCTTCTGCTCGTCGGAAAGAACGGAATAGGCCTCGTTGAGTTCCTTGAACTTGGCCTCGGCCTCGGGGTCGTCCGAAACATCCGGGTGTACGGTACGGGCCTTCTTTAGAAACGCGCGCTTAATGGTCCGCGCGTCGGCATCCTTGTCGACGCCAAGTACCTCGTAGTAATCCCTATTTTCCGACACGACCGAATCCTTCCGACTTTCAATATTGTCACAGTGCGTCCTATACCCATGCAGGGCCGACCGCAAACAGAGGGTTTGATGTTATTGCATCCCGTAGGGCAAAAGCATCGCGCGCTGCGAGCAGCTCGCAAACCACACCGACACGAGCGCGAACATGAAGCCGTTGGCAAAACCGTTGGCAAACTGCATCGCACCGCGCTTCCACCACAGCAGACTACGATGAAGCACACCGTCCGAAAGCACCATAAACAGGCCCATGGTAAACGGAATAAAGCACATCACGGCAAAGGCCGAGAACACGCCCGAAATGGCCGACAGCACCAAAAACGGCGCCACGATGCCCATCAGGTAAAAACCGGTACGAGCTTTGCCTTCCAAGCGCTCGGCTTCAACATGGGCGCGGCCGACCAAGTCGCCGCCCGCGGCACCGTTGGTGCCAGCGTGACCCATACCGCTAATGCGGACCTCGTCGCCATCGTGCGTGCCGGCAGGAAACTCAATCGTCTGCTCGGAGGTCACACGAGTTCGCCCGCTGCCGCCGCAATCGGGACAGGGGTCAGCGACGACCTTGCCGGAACCGCCGCACTCGGGGCAGACCGACTGGAACGTGCCGGCACCGAACAGGAAGGACAGGTCGACGTCGATGTGGCCGCGGCCGCCACAGCTTGGGCAGGTATGGGCATGCTCGGAGGAGACAGAACCCGAGCCGCCGCAATGTCCGCACGTATCGAAACGCGTGTAGCGGACGGTCTTGCGGGTACCGCCCTTGGCCTCCTTGGCGTCGAGTTTGATATCGACGACCACGTTGGCGCCGTTCTCGGGATTGTAGGCAGCCTGGCCGCGACGCTGCTGGCCCCAGGCGCCACCAAAGGGAAAGCCGCCCTCAAAGGGATTGCCATAGCCCGTGTTGCCGGCGTAGCCGCCACCATAGGACGAAGCCGTAGGAGCACCGGCAAAGGGATTGCCAGAACGCATGGCGTCGTAGCGCGCACGTTTTTGCTCATCCGAAAGCACGGCGTAGGCCTCGGAAACCTCTTTAAACTTTTCCTCGGCACCCGGCTCTTTGTTGACGTCCGGATGGAGCTTGCGGGCCTTCTGCTGGAAGGCCTTTTGAATATCACGCGAGGTGGCGTCCTTGGAGACACCCAGAATCTCGTAGTAATCTTTTTCGTTCATCGTCGCCATGCGCGGCAACCTCCTGCTCACAGCAGCGTATATATTCCGGTAATTCTACCCGAGCGGCCTAAGCTAGATCCCAAAACAGCTCGAACAGAACATTTCCATCGAGCCAGCCCAGGTGTGTCGGCGCCAGACGAGCGCGAACGCGGCCCGCGACGACATCTGCAGAGGCGATTGGCCCTGCGTGGGCATCGCCGGACTCAGGCGCCCAGGCGACAAGACCCAGCTCAAGAGAGCGGTCGCAAGCAGCTGTCAGCTCATCGGCCGGTATGACACGAGCCGCGCGAACCAACAGATCGGACGCGACACCGCGCGTCATGCGACAAGCGAGCATCAGGTCTTCGGCCGCAGCCTCGCGCTGCGACAGAAATTCGGCCTCGAACGCCATCGCGTCATCGTCACGTTGTACCAGACGCACGCGATACGAATCGCCTCGAGAAGACACGCCGGGGAACAAACCTGCAAGACGGTCGAAATCCTCGGCGTCGAGCATGCCCGCGGGAGAACGACCAAGGCCGAGGTAGCCCCATCCGGTCCAGTAGGCAATGTTATGGGCACACTCATGGCCGTCGAGCGCGTAGCTCGCCACCTCATACGGGTGATAGCCGGCGGCACCCAGGAGTTCGCGTGCCACGTCCATGCAGGCAGCCTGAAAATCCTCATCAGGCACGAGCGACTCGTCGCGGCACGCCATGCGATAGAGCGGTGTGCCCTCCTCGAGCGTGAGCGGGTAGACCGACACGTGATGCGGAGCCGCCGCCAGCACGCCATCGAGCGTGCGCTTCCAACTCGCCGCGGTCTGCCCGGGAAGTCCGCACATAAGGTCGCACGACACGTCAAGCCCAGCGTTCTTGACCGTCGCGATGGCGGCGAGCGCCCGATCGGCATCGTGGATACGGCCGATGGCGGTAAGTTCGGTGTTATCGAGCGTTTGCACGCCCAGAGAGACGCGTGTGACACCAACCTTGGCAAGCGCAGTGGCAAGCTCGGCGGTCAGCGACTCGGGATTGGCCTCGCAGGTAAACTCAACGGGGGCGCACCACGCACGAATACGCCGCGCCAACTCCACCAGGCGCTCCCCCGCCAGCGACGGCGTACCGCCACCAATATAGACGGTGCGGATCTGTTCAAGGGCCCCAGCCTTGCCAAAAGCATCGAGGCGCGCGAACAACTGCTCAAAATAGACATCGAGCGCAGCGCTCAGGTCGCACGGAGCAAAACTGCGCGAGTCAAAGTCGCAGTACCGGCACTTTTGGGCGCAAAACGGCACGTGCACGTACAGCGCGGTAACGGCCACCCTTAAGCCTCCAGCGGATGAGGGGGCACCGATTCGCCGGCGGCAAGGGCAGCCTCGCAGGCCACCACATCGCGCTCGATCTCATCGACCAGCGCCATAAACTCCTCGTATGTGGAACAGCGCACAACATGGGCACGCCAAGCGGCAGCATGGGGCATGCCTTTTAAGTACCAGCTTGCGTACGTGCGGGCACGCGACATGAGCGGCAGGAGCTCATGCGTCAGCGTTAGGTGCTCACGCAGGGCGTCTAGGCGCTCGACGGAGCTGCGCGCCGGCACCGGCGTGCCATCGAGTGCAAGGGCGCGAGCATCGCCGAACACCCAGGGGTTGCCATAGATACCGCGTGCGATAAACACCGCGCTGGCACTCGAGCCTTGCAGATGCTCAACAGCGTCCTCGGCCGAGAACACATCGCCCGAACCGATAACGGGAATCTCGACGGCGTCGGCCACCTCATCGACGACCGACCAATCGGCCTGGCCCGTGTAGAGCTGCGTGGCGCAACGACCATGCACGGCGACTGCGGCGGCACCGGCGCCTTCGAGCATCTGGGCAAACGTCGCGGCATTACGGTCCTCGGCATAAAAGCCCTTGCGGATCTTTACGGTCACGGGCACATGCGCCGCGCCCACCGCCGCCTCGACGATCTTCTCGGCCAAATCGGGCGTGCGCATAAGGGCAGAGCCCTCGCCCTTGGTGACAACCTTTCGGGCAGGACAGGCCATGTTGATATCGATGAGCGACAGGCAATCGCCCACACGCTCCTCGACGGCGGCGACGGCACTCGCAAACTGATCGGGCTTGGAGCCAAAGAGCTGCACGCAAATCTGCTGCTCCTCGTCGGCCGGCAGTACCAGACGCCACGTTTTGTTGCTGGCATAGGCAAGGCCCGCCACGCTCACCATCTCGCTGTACGCAAGGTTGGCACCGCGGCGGCGACACATGATGCGGTAGGCGGGGTCGGTCACGCCCGCCATGGGAGC
>UROA01000072.1 GCA_900549355.1 uncultured Collinsella sp.
GGGCGCTATCGTGGCCGGTATGATGAGCGTGGATATGGGCGGCCCGGTCAACAAGGCTGCTTACGTTACCGGTACCGCTATGCTCACCGAGGCACTGGCCGCCGGTGTTGGCACCGATACCTACAACTTCGGCACCAACTTCATGGCTGCCGTCTCCGCCGCCTGCATCGTTCCGCCGCTGATTACCACCTTTGCCGTCGTTGTCGGCAAGAAGTACTTCAGCCAGGAGGATCACGACGCCGGTGTCGTTAACCTCATCCTTGGTTGCACCCACATCACCGAGGGCGCCATTCCGTTCATGACCAAGAACATCTGGCCCGTCATGCCCATCATGATGCTCGGTTCCTCTGTCGCTTCGATCCTGACCATTATGTTCAACGTTCACGATCCGGCGCCTCACGGTGGCTTCCTGGTCCTGCCCGTTGTCGAGAACGGTCCGCTTTGGGTCCTCGCGATCCTCATCGGCGCTGTGGTCGGTGGCATCCTGTTCGTGGCCTTCAAGAAGTACGACTTCGAGAAGAACCAGAAGGCCGCTCCTGCAGCCAAGCCGGTTGAGGCTCCCAAGGCCGCTGCCGTCGAGGCCCCCAAGGCCGAGGCTGCCGACTTCGTGAAGGTCGAGAATGTGTTTGTCGCCGAGGACTTCGCTTCTCGTGACGAGGCTCTGAGCTTCGTTTCCAACCAGGCTGTCAAGGCCGGTATCGCCAGCGACGCCGACGCCGTGATGAACGCCTTCCTGGCCCGCGAGGCCGAGGGCACCACGGGCATGATGGAGGGCTTCGCCATCCCGCATGCCAAGTCCGACGCCATTACCGAGGCTGCCGTCATCGTCGTCAAGGACGAGTCCGGCGTGACCGGTTGGGATACCATGGACGGCGCTCCCGTCAACGTGGCTATCGCCCTGCTCATCCCCGGTGCCCAGGCCGGCACTACGCACCTCAAGATCCTGTCCAAGGTCGCCGAGGCGCTCATGGACGAGGACTTCCGTGCCACCGTCAAGGGTTCCACCGACGCCGCCAAGATCGCCAAGACGATCAACGCCCGCTTGGTCTAATTCCACGGTACGCGAATAACATCGCCCTCTGTACAAAAGGCGAGGACTCCACCAGGAGCCCCCGCCTTTTTCTATCCCTCCCATAAGTTGCGGTGAAATAGGGACTGTTTAAACGATTCAACCCCAAATTCAGTCCCTATTTCACCGCAACTTACAAAAGGGCATAGAGGGAACTGCCTATCGAGTCTTTGTCGCGAACAGATCATCAGCCAGAATTCCGTTCGCACGATATTAATTTGGACCGACCGAGTTTCCGCAGCTTGTCCGCCGGGCGGGGCGATTAAGTTTGTCGCGAGCTCCGCACGCAAAGGAAAGCACTTAATGTGCTTTCCGTCTTGCGCAGGACTGTAGAGCAGCAAACTTAATCGTCCCCGCCCGGCGAGCAAGCGGACGACAAACACATCTGTCCAATAATTCGTCTGAAACACAATGAAAAACCGTTTGATGTGAGTTAATATAAACAACGTCGTGAATCTGACTCCTGCCACATGCATGACAGGGGTTAAACACAAAAAGGAGTCAATTATGGTTTCTGAGAAGGCTACCCTCGTTAATCCTCAGGGTCTGCACATGCGTCCGGCTGGTCTGTTCGCCTCCACCATGGGCAAGTACGCCTGTGACGTGACGGTCGTCACCCCCGAGAAGGAGGTCAACGGCAAGTCCCCGATGGCCCTCATGGCTGCTGGTATCCCCTGCGGTACCGAGGTCGAGGTCAAGTGCGACGGCGCCGACGAGGCCGAGGCTCTGGCTGCTGCCATCGAGCTCATCAAGAGCGGTCTTGGCGAGTAGAACTCAAACGGGTCGCATGTTGAACAACTAAGTTCATATTTGGGGGCGCAGTGACCTGTTGTTAGGTAACTGCGCTCTTTTGTCATGGATATGGCAAAACGCTTTATCACATGACACGGAGAGAGGAATGGGAATGTATCAGGGAGTCAACGCTTCCGAGGGCATCGGTATCGGCACCGTCATGGTCGCCGTCGATCCCGACTTGACGTTTGAGCCGCACGAGGTTGCTGATTCGGCAGCAGAGAAGGAGCGCTATCAGTCCGCTCTTTCGGTCTTCTGCGAGAAGACCCAGGCTCAGGCCGACCATATGAAGGAGACGGTGGGCGAGGCCGAGGCCGAGATCATGAGCGGACACATTGTCCTGGCTCAGGACCCGGGCATGACCGACGCCATCAACGCCGCCATTGACGGCGGTACCTGCGCCGAGCAGGCGCTCATGGACACCTCGACCATGTTCGAGAACATGTTCCTGTCCATGGACGACGAGATGTTCCGTCTGCGCGCGGCCGATATCGCCGACATCCGCACCGGTATTCTGGCCGAGCTGCTGGGCAAGGAGGTCGTCGACCTCTCCGTCCTGCCTGAGAACACTGTCGTTGTCGTGCACGACCTCACGCCGTCCATGACCGCCACGATCGATAAGGCCCACGTTGCCGGTATCGTCACCGAGACCGGTGGCCGCACGTCGCACTCCGCGATCATTGCGCGCGCCCTCGAGATCCCGGCTGTCCTTTCGGTCTCCAACAGCTGCACCGCACTGCGCAACGGCATGACCGTTGTCGTCGACGGCGGCAAGGGTATCGTCGAGGCCGATCCCGACGAGGAGACGCTCGCTGCGTACACCGCCAAGGCCGAGGCCTTCGCTGCCGAGAAGGCAGCCCTCGAGGCCTTCCGTGGCAAGCCGTCCGTGACTGCCGATGGCATCAAGAAGATCATCGCCTGCAACATCGGTAACCCCGATGACGTGCCCAACGCGCTCGATCACGACGCCGAGGCTATCGGTCTGTTCCGCTCTGAGTTCCTGTTCATGGACTCCGCTGAGCTTCCTTCCGAGGAGGAGCAGTTCAACGCCTACCGTAAGGTCGCCAGCGCGCTCAAGGGTGCTCCTGTCATCATCCGTACGCTCGATGTGGGTGGCGACAAGGAGATTCCGTATCTGCACATGGTCAAGGAAGACAACCCCTTCATGGGCTTCCGCGCCGTGCGTTACTGCCTGGCCAATCCCGACCAGTACAAGGTCCAGCTCCGCGCTCTGCTGCGCGCTAGCGCCTTCGGTGACGTCAAGATCATGATCCCGCTCGTCACCTGCGTCGAGGAGGTCTTGGCTGTCAAGGAGCTTGTCGAGCAGTGCAAGGCCGAGCTGACCGAAGAGGGTCGCAAGTTCAACGAGAACATCGAGGTCGGCATTATGGTTGAGACGCCTGCCGCTTCGCTGCTCGCAGACCGTCTTGCCGAGGTCGCCGACTTCTTCTCCATCGGCACCAACGACCTGATCGGCTACACCATGTGCGCCGACCGTGGTAACGACACCATCTCCAACCTGTACCAGGTTTACTATCCCGCCGTGCTCCGCTCGCTCAAGAATATCATCGAGAGCGGCGTGAAGGCCGGCATTATGGTCGGTATGTGCGGCGAGGCCGCTGCCGATCCGCTGCTCGAGCCGCTGCTGATCAGCTGGGGCCTGGAGGAGTTCTCGATGAGCGCTCCGTCGATCCTGCGCGCCCGCAAGACCATCAGCCAGTGGACCAAGTGCGACGAGCTCGCCGAGAAGGCACTCGCCTGCAACACCGCCGCCGAGGTCAAGGCACTGCTCGAGTCCGCAGCTCGCTAATTTGGTATCAGAGGTAACCGCGTGGTTGGAATGGGCCGGCCACGCGGCCCTCACATATACAGGGGGTACTGTAAATGTTCTACACGCTAACCGCTAACCCGGCTGTCGACATGACGGTTTCGAGCTCTCCGCTCGAGCCCGACGAGAACGTCCGCACCGGCTCGGCCAGCTACACGGCTAACGGCAAGGGCCTCGACGTGTCCTTCGCCTTTAAGAAGATGGGCGTCGACACCGTCGCGCTCGGCTTCTTCGCCGGCTTCACGGGCAAGTTCATCGTCGAGGAGGTCATGAACCTGGGTTGCCTCTGCCGCCCGGTCTGGACCGACGGTATCACGCGCATTAACACCTACGTCAACGATGGCCAGCACGAGTACGGCATCCTGAACCCGGGTGCTCCTATTACGCCGCAGCACCAGGAGGAGCTCTACAACATCCTGGATACCGCTGGCGATCTTGAGTGCCTGATCGTCTCCGGCTCCGTTCCTCCCAAAGCTACGCCCGACTTCCTGGCTCAGGTCATGGAGCACGCTCAGGCTCGTGGCGCCGACGTCGTCTTGGACCTGTCCTCCGACAAGCTCAAGGAGCTCGCTCACAAGAAGCCGCTGCTCATCAAGCCGAACCATCACGAGATGAAGGCCATCTTCGGCGTGCCGGTCGACACCGACGACGAGGTTCGCGTCGCCATGAAGATGGCTCACGACGCTGGCGTTCAGAACGTGCTGCTCACCCGTGGTAGCCGCGGCGACGCTTACTTCTCCAACGGCGAGGACATCTGGTACGCCAAGCGTGAGTTCAACATCAAGCTGGTTTCTTCCGTCTGCGCCGGCGATTGCACCCTCGCTGCGTTCCTGCACAAGTGGTACAGGGATCGCGACAACGTCGAGGAGGCCATGAAGCTCGCTATGGCCACCGGCGCCAACGTCGCCGAGTCCGTCGGTATTGGCGACTTTGGTCACGTCGACGAGTACAGCAAGCGCGTTGCTGTCCGCAAGCTCGATCGTCAGTAATCGAAACGCGACATATTCGTGCGCATGCGGCGCCCCGGTTTCGGCCAGGGCGCCTTTTTGTTCCGTCATAGGGGAGAGATGTCCTGCCGTACTTCATCGCTTCCACACCGTTCACCGAGTTGTCCTAGCCTTTTACCGATGCGTGGAATATACTTTCATTAACACGTTGCTTCGTGAAAGGAACATTCATGATTTACACGCTCACTGCAAATCCCGCCATTGACTACAACATCGCCTGCGACGGCCTTGCTGCCAACACCGTCACGCGTACTCGCAACGCCGTCTATACGCCCAACGGCAAGGGCCTCAACGTCTCGTTTACGCTTGACCACTACGGTGTCGACACCACGATCCTGGGCTTCTTCGCTGGCTTCTCGGGCGAGTTTATCGTCAAGGGCGCCGAGGCCCTGGGCGTGCCCGTCAAGCCCGTGTGGACCGACGGCATCACGCGCGTCAACGTGTTCCTCAATGCCGGCCCCGACACCGAGTACAACATGGTCAACGCCGGTGCCGCCATCAACGAGGCCAACGAGCAGGAGATGTTTGAGCTCATCGATTCGCTCGATGACATGACCTGCCTGGTCATCAGCGGCTCGCTGCCTCCCAACACTTCCGAGGGCTTCCTGGCCGAGGTCCTGCGCCGTGTCAAGGCCAAGGGGGCCGAGTTTGTCCTCGACATCTCGAGCCATCAGCTGGCAGACCTCATTGCCATGGAGCCGCTGCTGATCAAGCCCAATGATGACGAGCTGCTCGACATCTTTGGCATCAAGGTGAGCGGTGGCGACGACGAGTCCGTCAAGGGCGCGATGGCCGAGCTGCACGCCAAGGGCGCCAAGAACGTGCTGCTGACCCTCGGTGGCGACGGCGCGTACTTCTCCAACGGCGAGCATATCTGGTTTGCCAACCGCACCTTCGACGTCAAGCTGCTGTCGACGGTGTGCGCCGGCGATTCCTCGCTCGCTGCCTTCTTGTCCGTGTGGCACGACGCCCCCGAGCGCGTCGAGGACGCCCTGCGCCTGTCGATGGCCACCGGCGCCAACGTGGTCGAGTGCCCCGGTCTGGGCGATTTTGCCAAGGTGGACGAATATAAGAAGCACATCGAGGTTCGCCAGGTCTGCTAGTCCCTGTACCTTGCCTGACTAGTTTGATTATTTCGCATCCGTCTTAGACTAGGACGGATGCGTTTTTGTTTATCGGACTTGCGTGTGCAGTGGAGGCTGTTTCTTGCTAGACTTCTTGCAGACGCAATCGATAGCCAATTTGATAGTCGCAGGAGGCCACAGGCATGTGCAATGTTTCGCTCAACGGTACGCAACCGTCCGATGCCTCCCTGCGCGTCCTGCGCGCGCTTGAGGCGGCTGGTCTTGAGGCTTGGTACGTTGGCGGTTGGGTGCGCGACGCCCTGATGGGATGCCCCAGCCACGATGTTGATATGTGCTGCAGCGGCCTGTGGCAGGAGTCCAAGGCGGCGCTCGAGGCCGCTGATATCGCGGTCGTGGAGTCGGGCATTAAATTTGGCGGAATCACGGCTATTTCCGATGGCGAGCGTATCGAGGTCACCACGTACCGCCTGGATGGCTTTTACACCGATGGGCGCCATCCTCAGAGTGTCGAGCGTGCCGCCTCGCTCGAGGACGATCTGGCCCGCCGCGACTTTACCGTCAACGCCATGGCCTGGCATCCCGAGCGCGGGCTTGTCGACCGCTACGACGGCCAGGGTGATCTGGAGCGCAAGCTGATTCGCGCTGTCGGTGATCCCAAGCGTCGCTTTAACGAGGACGCCCTGCGCATGCTGCGTGCGGTGCGCTTTGCCTGCCGTCTGGACTTTATGATTGAGCCCGAGACTAAGCGTGCGCTTGCCGAGTGCGCGCCGCTGCTCGATGCCGTGGCGCGCGAGCGTGTGGGTATTGAGCTCGAGGGCATTCTTTCGACCGGTCATGGGGGAGACGCGATGCTTCGCTATCCCGAGCTCATCTGTGCCGCTGTGCCCGAGTTGGCAGCGGGTCGCGGGTTTGATCAGCGAAGTGTCTACCATGCGTTTAACGTCTACGAGCATATCGCCCGTGTGCTGACAGTGGCAGGGGAGCTGGCGCTGTGCGACGGCGTCGCGCCATCGTCGAGCCTTATGTGGGCGGCGTTTTTGCACGATGTCTCCAAGCCCGAGTGCTTTACGGTCGATCACGCCGGCAGCGGACACTTCTACGGTCATCCAGAGCTCGGCGCCAAGAAGGCGCGCGTCATCATGGATCGCCTGGCGCTCTCGCACGATTTGGTGCGCGATGTGTGTCTGCTTATCAAATACCATGATAAGCCGCTGCGCCCCGAGCGCTCCTGCCTGCTCAATATGATGCGCGCGCTTTCGGGTGAGGGCGTCGACACGGCCCGCCTGATTGACGAGCTCATGGACCTTAAGCGTGCTGACACGCTCGGCAAGGCCCCGTCGTGCTTCTATTATGTCGAGACAATCGAGGAGATGCGCGCGATGGCGCACGAGCTGCTGAAGGCGGGGGAGCCCTATACGCTCAAGATGCTCGCCGTCAACGGCGGCGACCTGATCCGTGCCGGTGTGAAGCCGGGGCCCGAGCTAGGTCAACTACTCAACGCTGCCCTCGATGCCGTGATCGAAGACAACATTCCCAATGAGCGCGAAGCCCTTTTGGTCCATCTCAACTTGAATTAGCTACCCAGTTTACCTGCGTGTTCCATAACCTGCCGACAATTTCTCGGCAATTTGGAATTTCTTCTTGCGCTGACGTTTTTTGTCCCGTAATATATTTCTTCGCAGCACGGCAGTGCAGATGTCATGTGGCCCGTTCGTCTAGCGGTTTAGGACGCCGCCCTCTCAAGGCGGAGATCACCAGTTCGAATCTGGTACGGGCTACCACGCATTTGATACCCGGGCTTCCCATGGAAGGCCGGGTTTTTTATTTTCAAACAACCGTCTGCAATTCCCGTTTGAACCAGAGCTTTGCGTTCTGTCTATGGTCCTTGCGGGTACAATATCCAAGATATTTTGACTGTTAGAAGGAGTCTCATGACGGAGTCCTCTCAGCATACGTCTAAGCCCCAGGTCGAGGTTGAGGCCTCGGGCGGAGATGACAATAAGAGCGCACGCCGCGGCGCCATCTTTATCGGCGTCGTGCTGGTGGGTTATATCGTCTATCTGGTGGTAACCGGGCAGATGGGGCAGTTCTGGGCCGCAATGTCGAGCGTCCAGGCGCCATGGCTCGTTCTCGCGTGTCTTTGCATGTTCATGTATCTGTTCTTTGGCATTGTGGCCTATGCGATCGCCGTCTGGCTCGACCCATATTCACCCGTCGGCATCCGCGACCTGATTTCGGTCGAGGCGAGCGGCATCTTCTTTGGCAACCTGACGCCCATGATGATGGGCTCGACTCCCGCCCAGATCTACCGCCTGACCAAGGCGGGCCAAAATGTCGGCGAGGCTGGTGCCACGCAGTTCACGCGCTTTATCGTGTATCAGTTTGGCCTCGTTGCCTGGGGCGCTATCCTACTGCTTGCTCGCATGCCGTTTTTTGCCGAGCGCTATGGCGACATGACGCTGCTGTGTGTCTTTAGCTTTGGTGGGCACTGCTGCATCTTGCTGGGCATCTTCGCCGTCGCGCTCATGCCTAAGACCGTCACGCGCGTCGCCCATTGCATCATCAATTGGCTTGAGCGCATTGGTGTCTCGGCCACTAAGATCGAGGGATGGCGCACGTTTGTCGATGGCGAGATCTACTCCTTCTCCGAGAAGTTCAAGCTTTCAGCCGGACATTTTTCTTCCATGCTGCTCACGGTGGTCATCACCATGCTGCAACTCGCGTTTTTCTACCTCGTGCCGTATTTCCTGATGCTTGCCTTTGGTCACCACGAGGTCGACTTTTTCTTGGTCATGGCCGCGAGCGCCTTTGTCCAGCTGCTGAGCTCTGCGGTCCCCCTGCCCGGTGGAACTGGTGGCGCTGAGGGCGGCTTTGCATTGTTCTTGGGTCATTTCTTTGGGTCGGCTTCGACCGCTGGCTATCTGCTGTGGCGCCTCATTACGTTTATTGCGCCGACCATTTTGGCTGCGCCCCTGCTGGGCCTTAAGAGCGCCCACAAAGAGAGCATCCATGCGCGCTGGGATCGCGTGATGCGCAAGCTCGGCCGCACGCCTCAGACGCCCTCTGCGCCCATTAAGCCGCACCCCGCGAATGCTGTTACTGTTGATCCCAAGAAGCAGGCTCAGAAGGCTTCTGGGACCGCTAAGCCGGCTCATAAAGCCTATGTGCGCCAGACAGGCGATGGTATTCGCGTATCTCCGTCGGTACTCAATAAGAAGAAGCACCCTAAGTCGCAGTAGGACAGTCGTGCGTTCTTCATGATGCGGGGCATTTTTGTGCTGTATGGGGGATAATCCTCTTACGTAGATTATCTCTCATCTGTTGATGAATGCTCGCATATCGAAGGGACACGCCCATGGCAACCGGCAAACCGCGTCTTGATCGTCGCATCGTTCGCAGCCGTAATGCCATCCTTTCCGCTTTCGAGCGCCTGCTCATGGAAAAGCCGCTGGCAGACATTACGGTGAGTGCCATCGCGCGCGAGGCCAATGTCGACCGCAAAACCTTCTACGTGCACTTTGGCACGGTTGACGGCCTGCTCGATGCCATTGCCGTCGATGTGGTGGAGATGATTGTCGACTCGGTCGAGAAAACGCTTGCTTCAATGGACGGCGACACCAACGAGCGCGCTCTTGGCGCGGCGGCGACCTTCTTTAAAACCGTTAACGAGGCACTGTGCAACAACTTGGTGCTCAATCGTCAGCTGATCGAGAACATTCCGCTCGATGATTTTATGGCTCGTCTTCGTGCGCCGCTCGAGCACGAGATTGCCGAACGCGATCTGCTGCCCCAAGGTCTCAAGGACGAGATGTTCGACTACTATCTGGCGTTTTTGCTGTCGGGTATTATCGGTATCTATCGTACGTGGGCGCTGTCTGACGGCTCGGTTCCTATCGAGCGCGTCTCTGAGGTCGCCAACGACCTGACTCTCAACGGTCTGTCGAGTCTGGAATCTCGCTTCGAATAGCATCGATAATTCAACAACTTATAGAAGTTGCGGTGGAATAGGGATTGTTTTGGCTATTGGAAGGCCGATCTAGTCCCTATTTCACCGCAACTTAGGAAAACTGTTTTGATGGTAAGGCGGGGCTTATAGGACAAAATGTGTGTCCACGTTGGGGACATCGGCGCAGGTCGATGACCCTTTTTCAGCCGTTTAAATTCCGTGCCCGCTTTTAACCGCTCGGACAGAATGT
>UROA01000073.1 GCA_900549355.1 uncultured Collinsella sp.
TAATCCTTGCTGCTCCGGGCGGAGGGCAAGCTGTTCAAGCCGGCCGATCCGACGCGCGATGGCTACACTTTCGGCGGTTGGTATACCGATGAGGCTTGCACGCAGGCGTATGACTTTAGCACGCCGGTGACGGCCGATCTGACGCTGTATGCCAAGTGGACCAAGAATGCCGTTAACCCTGGCGGTAATGGCGGCGCTGGTTCGAATGGCGGCGGCGGTTCTGGTACCGGTACTGGTTCCGGCACTGGCGCTGGCACTGGCACGGGTTCCGGCTCCGGCTCGAAGGGCGGCGCTGTCGCCCCGGGTCATAAGCCGACGACCAAGACGACGGTGTCGACCAAGACCGAGACCAAGGACAACAAGTCCGACAAGAAGGACTCCGATAAGTCCGATAAGAAGGACGAGAAGAAGTCTGACAAGAAGTCTGACAAGAAGGACAGCAAGTCCGACAAGAAGTCCGATTCCAAGTCCGATACGGGTGCTGTTTCCACGACCACTGCTAAGAAGTCCTCTAGTGCTTCCGAGCAGGAGACTGGCACCAATCCGCTCGCCATTGTTGGCGTTGCCGCCGGCGTCATCGGACTCGCCATCGTCGGCGTGTTCGTGTTCACCAAACGTCGGTAGGTGAGGGCTGTGTCCAATAAATCCAAGGACGCTGACCCCAAGCAACCAGATTCCTCGTTCATTCAGTTCGACGATGCAAAGCAACAGGGCGCCGCTTCGGCGGCGTCCGCCTCTCGTCGCAAGGCGCTCCTTGGCGTTCTTGCTGCCGCGTGCACCATTCTGATCGTCGTCTCGCTGGGCTTCGTCCATCCTTCCGAGAGCGGCGCCTGGTCCATCGACTGGATCGTTCAGACCGTGACGGGGGAGAGCGTCGTCGCCAAGGACACCAAGGGGTTTGGCTCGACTACGACTTCGGGCGAGGCCAGTTCCAAGGATTCCAAATCTTCGAATGATGCAAAAGACGAGCCCAAGGGTTCGAACGACGCCAAGGACGATTCCGAGTCTTCAAACAAGGAATCGGACAAAAACTCGGATAGCAAGAAGTCCGAGGACCGGGGCGGCAAGAAGTCTGGCGATAAATCCGCTGCCCAAAATACGGGAGCCGGTGATACTTCCAATGCGTCTGGCGGTGCTTCTTCGGGCGGTGGCCAGTCGTCTGATGGAGCCTCATCCTCTAATGGTGGAAACGCCTCCTCGGGCAGCCAAAGCGGCTCACAGGAGTCCAACTACGTTACGGTGACGGTTTCGGTCACATCGAGCGCTGTGGGCAATCCCGTGTCCTCTGGCGGTACCTTTACCTTTAACGAAGGCGCCACCGTTTACGATGCCCTGTGCGCGCTGGGCCTTTCTGTCAACGCACACGGCTCATCGTACGGCACGTATGTTTCTGCGATTGGTGGTTTGGCCGAGAAACAGTACGGCGGCACGAGCGGCTGGATGTACTCCGTCAACGGCACAACGCCCATGACGGCCTGCAGTAACTACGTTCTCTCCAATGGCGACAACGTCGTTTGGTATTACGTAACGGGCTAGAGGCCTCGACATAGCGCGCCAGACGGGCGGTTCGGACCAACATCCGGACCGCCCGTTTTTCATGCGAATGGGACTGGGTCGCCGGGTCTCTCGGCAAACAAAAAACCGGTTGGAACGGGAATTCCAACCGGTTATACATTCAAGCAAATAGTGAATCGACTACGACCGTGCGCCCTCGAGGAAGAAGCGGCGGCTGAAGTAGTTGTACCAGGTGACGAGGAACGTGGCGATGGCCTTCATGGCCTGGTAGCCGATGCTCAAAAACGTGACGCCCACAAACATGTACAGGTCGTTGAGGCCCAGGCCGATCACCGACAGGATGGTGAAGATCGTGAACTCGCGCTTGCGGCTCATGCCTTCGCGGTGGTCGAACACGTACTTCATGCTGAGCCAGTAGTTGACCACGACGGACGTGATAAACGAAGCCGTGGTGCTCATCAAAAAGTCGAGGTGGAACAGCTCGACGAGCGCAATGAGCATGCCCCAGTCGATGCCAAAGGAGATAAGACCCACGACAGCAAACTTGAGGAACTGCTTGGTATGAGGTTGTGCCAGCGCCTTGCGCACGTAATCACATCCAATGCGTTGATGAATCGAGCAGAGGATACTTTAGAGCTTTTACAAGGGAAACGTAAGGTCTTTGCCAAGAACTATATGAACTCGCCAAATTTTCAAGAGCTAATCCGCAAACGTTGAAAATTTGCCCGTAAACGAGCGACACCCACGGACGATACTGCGCTGAGTGCGCGTCGTCCGTGGGCGCCGTAATGCTGCAGGGGTTTCGAGCTATTTTGTCTCGTCGCCCTCCAGGAAGATTTTTCGGGTCACAAAGTTGTAGACCATGACAAGCGCGGTGGCACAAATCTTGGCGATATTGGCCTCGAGCTCCAGACCGGCGTTGAGTGTCAGCACGATACCGTCGTTGAGTGCCAGGCCGATCACGGACAGCACGACAAAGATAATGAACTCGCGGCGGCGGCTCATGCCTTCCTTGTGCGCAAACACGTACTTCATGCTTGCGAGGTAGTTAAAGATGAGTGAGATGATAAAGCCGCTGGTGTTGGCGATTAGGATGTTGAGGCCCAGACCGTAGTGGAGCAGATTCATAATGCCAAAGTCGATAACCGTGGCAATGACACCGACGATGCCAAATTTCATGATCTGCGCAAGGAGCTTTTGCATGGTACCTGCCTTAAGCTGGCGCCGAAGCGCCGCGGGGATGACAAACTCAGCAAGTTTAGCCAATCCCCGCGGGTGGTGCTAGGCGCGCTCCTCGATAGCACCGTTTCTATATGCATCGAGCAGCTGACGCAGGTCTTGGATTTGGCTGCGGATCTTGGCGCCAGTATCGGTGTCGCTCACCATGCGGCGACGGTCCGCTTGGTCAAAACGGTTGGTCTCGCTTTCGATGTCCACGTTGCGCGTGAGTGCCTCGGCAACCGTCGTAAAGGCCCGGTGCGACTTGAGGCGGCAGCCGCGCGAGCTCGAGATGAGCGTATAGCCGGCGATGCCCGTCTTGGGATGGTAAGCGCGGCAGAAGCCGCCATCGATGACCAGCAGCTTGCCCTCGGCGCGGATGGGCTGCTCGCCCTTGGTGGTTTTAACGGGCGTGTGGCCGTTGATGATGTGGCCGGTCGGCGAGCATGCCATGGGCGCGACGCCAAACTCGCGCATGATATCATCGCAGACCGAGGGTGACTTGGTAAGTGTAAAGTACGGGTCCATCGGCTCGACCCAGGTGCTCTTGTCGGCGATATAGGCGCGCTCAAAGGTACGCACCAGGCGTCCGCTGGCGGGCGAGTTAAAGCCAATCCACAGGTACCACATCCAGTCGAGAGCGTCGCGGTCGCTCACGCGCCAGGCGCGGCGGGCGATGCGGTCGCAAAAATCGAGATAATCGCGGCCAGCGTGCCAGGTGCCCAGGCAGTTCATGCTGCTAAAGGTGCCGTCTTCGTTGAGCGGCACGCAGCCATGGAACAGCAGGTTGCCGTTGGCGACCTTGTACATCGAGCCGTGGGTGTAGAGGAAATCGATATGGCGATGCAGGTGATCGGCGGTGACAAACTCGGACACGAGCTTGTCGATGATGTGCTGCTCCTCGGGCGTGAGCGTATAGGGGTCCGCCGGGTCGACGGTGGGGAAGTCGTTGGTCGTGAGCGGCCACACGCTGCCGTCGGCGAGCGTGACCGTGCCGGTGTCGTGATCGATCTTGTCGAGTAACAGGCGGTCGGTCATATCGAACTCGGGGTGGCGCTGGATAATCTGGCCCTCGAGCTTAAAGAGCAGCACGTTGATGGCCTTGATCAACGGGGTGATGGACTCACCGGCGGTGTAGGTGGCATCGGCAAAGGCGACAAGCTCACGCAGCGAGATGCCGTAGTCGTTCTCGAGGATCTCGTAATTGTCGTAACGCAGGTTGTTGCGCAGCACCGTGGCGATGCATGCAGGCTCACCGGCCGCAGCGCCCATCCACAGCAGGTCGTGGTTGCCCCACTGGATGTCGAGTGAATGGTAGGTGAGCAGACGGTCCATAATCTTGGCCGCGCCGCCGCCGCGGTCGAAGATGTCGC
The DNA here is from genome assembly GCA_900549355.1 of uncultured Collinsella sp. Classification (GTDB taxonomy): domain Bacteria; phylum Actinomycetota; class Coriobacteriia; order Coriobacteriales; family Coriobacteriaceae; genus Collinsella. The sequence goes on from UROA01000073.1 coordinate 4,107, forward strand.
CCACCAGGTGCAGGTGGTCGACGGCCAGGCGCTTGATGAGCGAGGCGAGCGACTCGATAAAGTCGTCGGCGCTGGCGGTCTCCAGGATGGACTCCACGATGCGCTCGTGATAGCGCACGCGATAGTTGTTCTCGTCCGGGTGCGTGTGCAACAACTCGTCGATGATGTAGGCGTAGTCGCGCGGGATGGCCTTACGCACCTTGGAGCGCGTGTAGCGGCTTGAAAGTGAGCGAGCGACCATGATGAGCTGGTCAAGCATCGTCTTGTACCAGGTTGGCGAGTCCTCGCGCCGGCTGCGGACCAGGTCGATCTTCTCGCGCGGGTAGTAGATGAGCGTACACAGCTCGCCCTTTTCGTCAAAGGAGAGCGTGTCGCCAAAGATCTCGTCGACATGTTCGCGCACGACGCCCGAGCAGTTGTTGAGGATGTGCATAAAGGCTTCGTACTCACCATGCACGTCGCTCATAAAATGCTCGGTGCCCTTGGGTAGGTTGAGGATGGCCGAGAGGTTGATAATTTCGGTAAATGCGGATTGTTCGGTGGGGAACTGTCTCGACAGCAGGCGCAGATACTTGAAGTCTTGCGGGTTGCGATCGAATGCGACCATGAAACACCTTCCGATGGGGCTGGTAAAACTGATAAACAGCGTCAAACGTTTACCAGTATGCGCCGCTTTTGTTTCGATTTTGCGCCAGCGGCTGAATTGTCGGCTGAACGGTTTGGTAAATCGATTTAGTGAAGGTAGATGTGTTGGTCGGGTGGAGACGACAGAGGGTGTTTTCTCAGATATTTATGCGTCGGGTCGGTGGAGACGATGGTGGTAAAGATGTTCACTATTTTTGGTTCGATTTGGTAAATAGTGGACATATGTACCGCATGTAGGCTCACTGTGCGATAATTTGCGCAGCAATGAGTAAGGAGCCTCATATGAGTGATTTTGTCCTGACCTGTGAATCCGCCGCCGATCGAACCCGTGAGTTCTTTGCGTCGCGCAATATCCCTGTCGTGTGTTTTCATTACGAGATCGACGATGTTGTCTATACGGACGATCTGTATCAGTCGATTACGCCGGACGAGTTTTTTGCCCAGATTGCCGCGGGCGCCATGCCCAAGACGTCTCAGGTGAGCGTGGGTGAGTACGAGGAGTTTTGGGAGCCGTTTGTTGCCGAGGGTAAAGACGTGCTGCACCTGACGTTGTCGTCGGGTATTTCGGGCACGTATGGATCGGCCTGCGTCGCGGCGCAGATGCTTGCGGATCGCTATCCCGAGGGCGGCAAGGTGCGCGTCATCGATTCGCTGGCGGCGTCTTCGGGCTTTGGCCTGTTGTTGGAATATGCCGCCGATGTGCGCGATAGTGGGGCTTCACTCGACGAGACGGCTGCCTGGATCGAGGAGCACAAGCTCAACCTGCACCACTGGTTCTTCTCGACCGATCTGTCGAGCTACCTGCGCGGCGGTCGCATTTCGGCCGCGAGCGCGATCATCGGCACGGCGCTTAAGATTTGCCCGCTTATGACGGTCGATTGCGAAGGTAAGCTGTCGCCACGTGAGAAGATTCGCACTAAGAAGCGCGCGATTTCCGAGATGGCTAAGACCATGATGGCACACGTACAGGACGGTGCAGATTATTCGGGTAAGTGCATCATGTCGCAGTCGGCGTGCCGCGAGGATGCCGAGGCGGTCGCGGCGCTGATTGAGGAACAGGGTCCGCAGCTTAAAGGCAAGATTGAGATCAATGACATCGGTACTCTGATTGGCTCGCATACCGGACCTGGTACGGTGGCGCTCTTCTTTATGGGCGACAAGCGCGTGGATTAATTTGCCCCATCACGTCGCTGCATGATTGTTCAAGCGAAAACGGCCCGCCTCACGTTTGTGGGGCGGGCCTTGCTGTTGCGGCTAGCGTTTCTTTCCGCGGAAGAAAAAGCCGTACAGTGACGGCTTGAGGCCGCGGTTGGCGCGATGCTCCTCGACGCGCTCGTGGATCGAAGCGACGCGCTCGATGACTTCGTCGGGAATCGGCACGTCGGGATTCATGTTCTCGACCTGGCTGACCTCGGCGGCGGCGACCTGGTCGATAATGGGCACATCGTCGCGCGAGATGACAGGGGTGGCGTCTTCCTTCATCTTGCGATAACGCTGCATCATGTCGGTCTGTAGCTGCTGGGCCGAAGGCGGCGTCCAGATGATGGCGTTGGCGGCGGCGGGGATTGGTTTCACGGATGCTCTCGGGCGTCTTGCCGCCCGGCGCGATGAGCGGCAGGTTGGGATAGTGCTCGCGCAGTTCACGCAGGACCTGGGGCGTGTTCTTGCCGGCGGCGATGTTGAGAATCTTGGCGCCGGCGCGCACCTTGGCGTGGGCATCGTCGTCGCAGCGAACGACCGTGGCGATGACGGGGATGTCGGCGATGTTGGTGATGTGCTCTACCATCTCGGCAGTAGCGGGGGAGTTGACCACGCAGCCTGCCGCGCCCTGCATCTCGGAGACGGCTGCCATCTGCACGGAGCGCTTACCGGTCGTAGTTCCGCCGCCCACGCCTACAAAGACCGGGCACTCGGCGACGGTCAACAGTGCCTGCGTAATGGCGGGCTGCGGCGTGAAAGGGTAGACCGCAAAGACGGCGTCGGCGTTGGAGTTGCGGATAACCGCGACATCGGTGGTGTAGATGAGCGATTTGATACGACGGCCGAAGAGCGTAAAGCCGCTGGCCTCCTCGATCTCGTCGGGCATGCGGAGGGCCGCCTTGCGCAAACGCCCGTCAATGGGCATCGGCTCCATGGGGAGCAGTCCGTTGGGGGTCACGGCTACCTGGGGCTCGGTGAACTCGTCTGCGAGCTCGACCTCGGAGAAATCGACCGAGGCGACGATGTCCTCGTGAACCTCGGCGGGCACATCGATGGGAGCTTGGCCGTTTGCCGCGGCAGGCGTGTCGAAGGAGCTGGTGCCGACGAAGGCGTCGACGCGCTCATTTAGATCGTTGAGGGTATCCATGGAAGCTCGATTCTATGTGATAACGGCCGGCGCTATGCAGCCGGAATTGCGAATGCTAAATCGTTTGACGAGTTGATTTTTCCCCGCCGCGCCATCCGTTAGACCGAAGGGCCGGCGAACGTGAAGGAGCTGTGGTGGCGGGTATCGAGGTGCTATCTTGAAAGTCCCGTTTAAAAGAGAGGTGACGCGGTATGGAATTGACAGCAATGTTTGGCTCGATTGGCCTGTGTGTGGCCGCAATCGTTGCCGCCGCGGTCATCTACTTTGTGGTCACGGCCATTAAGGGCAAAAGGGCCGAACGCAAGGAGCGCGCGATGCTTAAACAGCATCGCGACCAGCAGGGCAAACGCGCACAGAGATAGCTTGTTGAGTTTTGGATCCGTGCGCTAGCTGCGTTTTCGGATCAGGGCAATGTAGAAGCCCTCAAAGTCGCGGCTAGGCGGAATGGTCAGCGTGCCGGGCAGGCCGTTGGCGACGGCCGATACCTGACCCGCGGCGATGGCCTCGGTGAGAGCGTTGCTCTCGATATGCGGCCCCTCGCCGGCGTCCTGGGCGCGACGCGCTTCGCTTTCGCTCGGCGTGCCGTCGAGGGGGATAAGCTCGCAGTCCATATGCTTGTCGAGCGCCTCTTGCAGGGCGTCCTCGTTTTCCTGCGGCAAGATCGAACAAGTCGAATAGACGAGCGTGCCGCCCGGTTTAAGGGCTCCCATGGCGCGGTCCAGAAGTGCTCGCTGCGAGCGGGCACACTTGCTCAGCAGCTGCTCGGTCAGGCCGCGCAGGCTTTTCTCGTTGCCGCTGATGACGGTGCCCGTGCCGGTGCAGGGAGCGTCGAGCAGGATGCGGTCAAAGCGGAAGAACTCGTCGAGCTCGCGTGCGTCGATGCGCATGACGGGCACGTTTTTGGCACCTTGGCGGTGGAGGTTGGCTTCGAGCTTCTCGGCGCGGGGAATGCTCATCTCGCAGGCGGTGAGGTGTGCCTGGCCCTGGGTGAGGGCGGCGATCTGCGTCGTCTTGCCGCCAGGGGCTGCGCACATGTCCAGGATGTCCTCGCCGGCCTGAGCACCCAACACCAAAGGCGGCATCATGGACGACAGGCTCTGCAGATAGATCTTGCCGTCGCGGTAGATGTCGAGATCCCACAGATCGGAAACCTGGGCCTCGGGCAGGATAAAGGCGTCCGGGTACCAGGCGACGGGGTTGTGGGCGATGCCAGCGGCATCGAGCGCCGCAGCGATGTCCTCGGCGGTTGCCTTGAGCGTGTTGGCGCGCAGTGTGACCGGGCGCGTGACCGCGGCGCCGAAGCCCTCGATCATGAGCTCGGCATCGGCGGGCGCATAGGCGCCGGCGACCGTGTCGACCATAAAGCGCGGCAGGTCGGCGGCGGAGTGTTGGGCGGCAAGCTGGTCGGAAAGCTCGGTGGCAGCAAACTGCCTAAGCTTGAGCTCGGGCTTAACCTGCTTTTTCTGCTTACGACGACGCGGCTTGGACATCCGTCTTTCCTTCCCATTCCATTACATGTCGAGTGTTGTTTTAGTACTGGCTCTCGTGCTTGCTGAAGAAGTCGAAGCGCGGGGGCAGCGGCTTCACGCGGTGCTCACCGGGCTTCTCGCCCAGGCTCTCCACGAACTCGTCCGTGGAGGCAAAGATGTTATCCCAGCTAAAGAAGGCGACCGGGTCAACGTTGAAGTACTCGCAGATGAGCTCGCAGCCGGCCGGAACGATGCCGTGCATCAGGACGGTGGCCACGCGCAGCTCGGTAAAGGCGTCGACGAGGGCCTGCGTCATCGCGGCATTGGCCGGCTCGCCCTCGAGCTTGTTGGCGGCCTTGGCCAGTACTTTGGTCGGGGCGATGCCCAGACAGATCGGGATGCCGATTCCGCGCCGGGTGGTGCGGATGATCTCGCGCCCCAGCTTCTCGAAATCGAAGCCTTCCATTCCCGTAAAGTCGAGGAAGGCCTCGTCGATGCTGTATATTTCGAGGTTGGGGACGAAGGAGGCCCAAATGCTGTGCATGCGGTTGCTCATGTCGCCGTAGAGCTCGTAGTTCGAGGAGAACGTAACGATGCCGTGTTCCCGGATGGTGTCTGCTATCTGAAACAGCGCGTCACCCATCCTGACGTATCGCTTCGCCGGCCGGTTCATGGCTATCGCACAGCCGTCGTTGTTCGAGGCCACGATAATGGGCTTTCCGTGCAGCCACGGCTGCATGGACTCCTCGCAGGAGCAGTAAAATGAATTCCCGTCGGCAAGGCCGACCATCTGGCGGGGATTCAGGGGCAACAGCTTCCGGCTCATCCTATACCTCCTTTCTTCGTCCTCAGCTGCCGGATGGAGTGGGTGACGATGCCCCATATCAACCGTTCGTTCTCGCCGGTAATCCGAATCGGAGCATAGTCCTTGTTGCCGGGCATCAGCCAGATCTCCCCGTCGTCGTGCACCTCGACGTATTTCATGGTGAAGCCTTCGGAGGTGACGCATACGGCAAGATCGCCCCACCGGGGTTCGAGCATCCGGTCCACGATCACCGAATCGCTGTCCTCGATGTCGTCTTCGATCAGAGAGATGCCCCGCACTTTCCCGAAGAAGGTGCTGATCGGGTTAGGAATCAGCTCTTCGTTCAGGTCGACGAGCCCCGCGACGGGAACGTCGCTCGCCGGAAAATACGAGGCTCGGATAGCCCGCCGCTCGAACAGCGCGGGTTGTTCCTTCTGCGGCAGGCGGTCGATAAGGCGTGTGCGCCGTCGCTTGAACCTCCGGACTTTGATGACGACCGTAACGACGCCCAGCACCCGCGCTTCGGTGTCGCCGTCGACAGGAAGCGTGTCGTC
>UROA01000074.1 GCA_900549355.1 uncultured Collinsella sp.
CATCCTGGCCGGAAGCAGCGGCGCTACCGCTCTCGGCGCCCGAACCGCCGCAGCCGGTGAGGCCGAGGCCCGCCATGGCGCACAGGGCAGCGGAGCCGGTCAGAAAACCGCGACGGGAGACGCCCGCCTTGAAAAGATCGTTGTTCATTGAGTTCCTTTCGTGTCTGAACAAACGGACAGAATCTGCCGGGACGGCGGAAATCCCCGCCCCGGCAGCTATGCGAAGCCGATCGGCGCCCTGCGGTGCATCCGGACACCGACCGGCACGGCAACAGAGAAATCCCTATCGCGTGGATAGGAACACCCGGCGGCACAGCTTAGCGCAGGTGCGACTAAATCGTCTCGAGGAAGGCCTCGATGCGGGTCTGGAGCTGACCGGCGTCCTCGCCGGCGTAGTCGGTCGTGATGTGCATAAACGGAATACCGGCCTCCTCGGCGGCCTTCTCCACGGCAAACGACTCCATCTCGTAGAGCGTGCAGAACTGCAGGGCCACGTCGACGATACCGTCGGCATGCAGGTCCTTGGCCATCTGGACAATGTCCTTCATACGCTGGTCGTTGGGCGTAAAGACAGCGCAGTTGATCTTAAAGTATCGCTCGGCGATGGCGTCGAGCATCTCGTCGACCGTCTCGCCGGACTCGTCGACCAGATCCTTGTAGTAGCGCGAGCCCGTGCAGGACTCCTCGCCCACCACGACGCCGCCGGCCTTCTCGATGAGGTTGAACAGTTTCCAGTTGGGGACGGCCATGGGCGTACCGGTGTACAGGATGCGCTTGGTGCCCTTGGGCGCCACACCCTCGCCGGCCTCGACACGCTGCTCGCACTCGGCGGCCATCTCGTTGATGGCTCCGGTCAGACGCGGCGTGTCGTCCATAAAGGCGGCCTGAACGGTCAGCAGGCTGTCGAGACCGCTGATGGGCGCCGGGTCGGCAGCGCGCGTGGCAGCGAGGCGCTGCAGGGCGCGACGCTTCTCATTGACGGCGTGGATGGCGGCCTTCAGACGCTCGGGCGTGATCTTGACGCCGCACTCTTCCTCGATCTTGGCGGCGAGCTTCTTGACCTCGGCCTTCCAGGTCACGAGCGTCGACTCGTCGTGTACGTTGGGAATATCCATGACGTACATGTTCTTTTGCGTGGCAAAGAACTCGTAGGCCTTTTTCTTGCCGTCGCAGGTGTTCTCACCCACGACCAGGTCACTCGACTCAATGTAGGGGCAGACCTCGCCCAGCTTAAAGCCGGCAAAGCTCTTGATGAGCGGACAGGTGTTGCGCGGCAAGTGCTCCTCAACCTTGTCCGTTGCCCAGTCGGCACCCGAGCACAGGCCCACGGGGATGCCATCGCAGGCAAGCACGATCTCCTCGGGCACGTAGACGCAGAACGAACCGACGATCTTGGTGGCCTCGCCGCCCTTCTTGTCGAGCATCTCCTTAATACGGCCGCTGTGGATGTTGGTGGCGACAAAATCCAGGTAGGACGTAGACTTGGGGCGATTGTTCTGTGTCAGGAACATATCGCCGTACATCTGGCCCACGGCGCCCAGCAGCATGTCGTGGTCGGCAAGATTCATGCCGAGGCTTTCCCACATCGGATGGAAATCGAATTCTTCAGCCATGACGGTTCCCCTCTCGAACCAAAAATGAATAGCTACGGTATTTCTGCACGGTGGGCGGCGAAAACCCAGCCGTGCCTAAACCCGGAATTTTGGGGAACCTGCTTTGCAGCTGATTATTTAGTTGTGCGTCGTCTCTCCCGGAGCCGTGAACATACCTGCTCATATGCGGCTCCGAGCCATATACAGGGCGCGCGCCGCAACGCGACGCGAATATGTCTTCTGTGGCATCAGCGCGCCCTCCTTTTCTCGTCGAAGGTAACTATATCAACGGTTGTCGTCCAGACGATCACCGCCGACATGCGTACGACAGCGTCGGGATGTGAGCATCTCACTGTCTGATAATTAATTATCAGACTGATAAGGTTTAGTCATGTAGAAATCGGCGAACGGCGAAGTGAAAACAAAGCGGTCGAGGACTACCTCCTCGACCGCATCGCCCCCGCATTATCGGCAAACGAGATGAATCCTGCTTGCATCAAAATGCATGCGCAGAGTCTCACCCGCCTGCGGCAGCTCTTCCACGGGTACACTCACCTTATTCACCTTCCACTGCAGACGCGTGGGCGCATCAGCACGCGGCACGTCCAGCAGTACCAGCCGCTCAAAGCGCGAATCGCTCACACGGGCCACGTGCAAATCGTAGCTGTTGCGACCGCGCTCCGCGCGATTGTCAACATGGAAGTAGCTCGCACGAATACCGAGGTACGTCACGTTATAGGGAACCTCATGGCCCACGTTAAAGGTCATGCCCCAGTCCAGGGCTTCAACTTCCTGAGGCCCAATCTTGCGCGCCCGGCTTGTGTTCTTGCAGCCCGTCAGACGCAGTGCCGCCAGCGGCTGGTCAGCGTCGGCGGACGGCGGACCACGTCCTCGACGGAGCCGATCTCCTCAACATGCCCGTCGTGCATCACGCAGATACGTTGGCACAGGCGGCACGCTTCGTCGATGTCGTGGCTCACGTAGAGGACGGTGCGGTTGCACACATCGAACAGGTCGAGCATGTTCTGCTCGAGCGCGCTCTTAAGATAGGAATCGAGCGCGCTCATGGGCTCGTCGAACATAAAGATGCCCGGATGCGCCGCCACCATGCGCGCAAGCGCCACACGTTGCTGCTGACCGCCCGAGAGTCGCGCGGGGTAGCGGTCGGCAAAATCGGCCAGGCCGAAAATGCCCAGATAGCGCTCGGCAAGTTTTTTGCGCGCTGCGGCGTCTCCCGCATCCTTTACACCGGCACATACGTTATCGGCCACCGTCATGTTGGGAAACAGCTGATAGTTTTGGAACAGCAGAGCGCATTTTCGCTCCTGGGGCGACAGGTTGATGCCCGCCGCCGAGTCAAAAAAGGTCACGCCGTTGACGACGATCTTGCCCTCGTCGGGCGTCTCCACACCGGCAATGCAGCGCAGCGTGCAGCTCTTGCCACAACCCGAGGCGCCCAGCAGCGCCACGCGCTCCTCGCCAGCCTCGAGCTGAATGTCGAGAGTAAAGCCGGGATAGCGCTTTTTGATATCCAGAACGAGCGACATGGCTTATCGACCTCCCTTTGCGACCGTGTCATCGCGCATAAGTTCGGCCAGCGCCTCGCGATCGATACGCAAGGCATCGCCGCCCGCCGGGTCGAGCGAATCGCCCTGTCCGGCGAGATCTTCGGCCTGTTTGCGCTTCGCACGGGAGAGACCACGCTCGCGATACTTTTGCGAATGCGCGGTGTACATGTTGATGAACAGGATGACTAAGAAACTGAACACGATTACGACGATGACCCAAAAGAGCGCCACCGACGTATTGCCGCCCATCCATTCAAAGTAGATTGCGATAGGAATGGTCTGCGTAATACCGGCGTAGTTGCCCGCAAAGAACAGGGTGCAGCCAAACTCGCCCATCGCGCGGGCAAAGGCGAGCACCGCGCCGGCGGCAATCGAGGGCCAGCCAAGCGGCATCATAAGCTTGGTAAAGATGCGATGCTCGGACCAGCCCAGCGTGCGCGCCGCATCGAGCATCTGCGTGTCGAGGCTCTCGAAGGCTCCGAGCGCCGTACGATAGACGAGCGGGAACGACACGACGACGGCAGAGATCACCGCCGCGGGCCAGGTAAAGACGATCGAGATGCCGCGCGCGATGAGCCACCGACCGACCCCGGTCGATCGACCAAACAGCATGAGGAGCAGAAAGCCGCACACCGTAGGCGGCAACACCATGGGGATGGTAAAGACCGAGTCGAGCAAGCCCTTGATGCGACTCGAGGTACCCATAGTCTTCCACGCGGCGAACAGGCCCAGCGCAAAGGAGATCAGCAGGGCAAGGCCGCTCGTTTTAATGGACACCCAAAACGGTCGGTAGTCGATGCCGCCCAATAAGGAGGCCAGAGATGTCAAGGGCCCCTGCTCATCCCGCAACACGACAGACGATGCCTCTACCATTTGAGCGCTATCAAGCCAACGCGCGCCGCCCTTGGCATCACCCGAGGCTGATGCGATCACCACATAGCGGTCCCCATCCGCACCGCGCTCGTCAAAGCCATAGGTATACCCGCCGGCATCAAACGTTGTTTCCGCCGTGACATACCAAGGAAGATCCACGTCCCCTAGCTGCGCACCTCCCATGCAGTTTGCGCTGTCGAGCTTACAAACGAGGGCTTTGAGACCCGATACGCACTCGTTATCCTGCGGATCCAATCCATACTTCTCGACCGCCTTGGGCGATATCCACACCACAACGCGATCGGCAGCAGGCGCCACCACAAGGTCCACGTCCTCGTCAACGGGAAAACGGTAGCCCTCAGGCTGGCCCTCCATGGCACGAGCGGTCCCCTTGGCCAACCGCTCAAAACCCTCGATCCCATAGGAAAGCCCATGAGCGGTCGCAGCAACCTGGGCCCCGTTCTCAGCGTCCCCAGCAAACGCAAATCCCGGCACCCAGCAAAGCGCGAAGGTCAAAGCACAGGCGACAAGCATGCGGAATCTATTAAGCACGAAAAGCTCCAAGCGAATACAAGGACGGAGTGAAACACAAAACGATGGAATTATCGCGCCAAGCCGCACTACACGGAAAGCTCAAAGCCATACTTGGCCCAAATCTTCTGGACCTTCTTGTTGGACAGGCAGAAGTCAATGAACGCCTTGGCCTCGTCGGCGTGCTCGGAGCTTTCGGCAACGGCACCCGGGTACACAATGGGCTTGTGCGAATCCTCGGGGCACACGAAGGCTTCCTCGATGCCGTCGTAGCGGTAGATGTCAGAGCTGTAGACAAAACCGGCCACGCAGTCGCCTGTAGAGACGTAAGACGCAGCGGTGCCGACCTTGTCGGCCAGGGCCACCTTGTCGGCGATCTCGGGCACATACTCGCCGTCGTCGCCCTCGGTACCGGTGTAGAGGCCCACGGAGGCCAGAGCCTGGTTGGCGTACTTGCCGGCGGGGACGGTCTTGGCGTCGCCGATGGCGATCTTGCTGTCCAGGTTCGCAACGTCGGCGATGGCCTCGACCTTGATGTCGGAGCCCTCGGCGCGAATGATCACAAGGTCGTTGACGAACATGTCCTCACGCGTGTCGGCGTCGACGAGCTCAGCGGCCTCGGCGTCGTCCATGGTGCCCTTGGGGGCCGTGATGAGCACGTCGACGGCAGCACCGGCGCGCATCTGCTCGACAAGGTCGCCAGACGCCTTAAACTGCGTGTCGGCAAACGTGGTGCCGGTCTGCTCGGTGAAAAGCTCCTGAACCTCGGGCAGAGCCTTCTCGAGCGAGTTGGCGGCAAAGACCTGCAGCTCGACAGCTTTCTTGGAAGATGCCTTAGCAGAACCGGCATCGGATCCGGCCGGCTCGGACGTCTTGCTGCCCGAGCAGCCGGCAAGACCAAGGCCAGCAGCGGCGACAGCAGAAAGCGAGACAAAACCGCGGCGAGAAACCATATCGAACATATTCAACCCTTTCGGACGTTTTGCCCGGGTACTCCACTGCGGGCTTTATTCTGTTATTAGATTATACTTTTTCGAGAATAGTAGTGCTAAGAAATTATTCTCGTCTGAGAATATATTTTCAGAATATGAAGCCCATCGGCTTCACCTCAGCGTCAAACAAAAAAGGCGGAGCAGCCCGTAAGGTCGCTCCGCCGCAGGTAGTGCGCTTATTTGGCGTGTCCGCCGCCCGCCGTCATTTGGGCCGCATGCTCCAACTGGTCGCTCACGGCCTCCCAGCTTTCACGGGCCGCTTTCGTAGATCCCGGAAAGTTGATGACAAGTGTATACCTACGCTGCATGCACACGGCGCGCGAGAGCATAGCGCGGCGCGTCTTAGTCATGGAGTACGCACGGATTGCCTCTGCAATACCCGGCACATCGCGGTCGCAGACGGCACGTGTCGCCTCGGGCGTCACGTCGCGCATCGAAAGTCCCGTGCCGCCACAGGTGAGCACGACATTGGCGTGGCACTCATCGGCAGCTTCCACAATGGCATCACCGATCTCGCTGGCGTCGTCGCGCACGACCACATGTGAGACGACCGTCCAGCCCTGCGCCTCGATAAGTTCCTCGAGTGCGGCTCCAGCCTCGTCCTGAGCAAGATCGCGCGTATCCGAGCACGTCACGATCGAAATCTTCAACTCCATAGTCTTCCTCCTACAACACCGTTCCCTCGGGCAGGTCGACGCGCACGACATCCACGACGTCGCCCGCCTTAAGCTCGCACGGTCCTTCGTCAATACGCAACAGGCAGTTCGCGCGCTGCATAGTTCCGAGCAGCGCCGAATTCTGCGTCTTGGCCTCGGTCACCAACAGCTCACCGGTCTCGGGGTCACGCAAAACCGTAGCGCGATCGAAGAAGCGACGATGCTGTCGCTTCTTCACGCCGTGCGTGAGCGTCGCCTGCTGCACGGGACGCACGCCCTCGGCAAAGCCGCGCATCTTGCGAATCGCCGGACGGGCGAGCATCTCAAAGCCTACATACGCCGCAGCCGGATTGCCTGAAAGCCCTAGGTAGGGCTTGCCCCCGAGCAAGCCAAACGTGATGGCCTTGCCCGGACGCATCGAGATGCGATCGAACAGCACCACGCCCTCGCGCCGGACGAGCGCCGTCACGTAGTCGTAATCGCCCGCCGAGGCGCCACCACTTGTAATGACAAAATCGCACTCCTGCACGGCGCGATGCACCAGCTCGGCAATCGCCTGCTCATCGTCGGGCGCAATGCCGTAGAATACGGGCTCGGCGCCGGCATCGAGTGCCTCGGCCATCAGCGCCGAGGAGTTGGAATCGCGAATCTGCCCGCGCGCCGGCAGCTCACCCGGCGCGACCAGCTCCGTGCCCAGCGAGATAATGCCCACGCGCGGAGCGGCATGCACCTTCACGTTCGCATACCCGGCGCTCGCCAGCAGGCCGGCGCCGGCCGGAGCCACAACCTCGCCAGCGCGCATCACGACGTCGCCGGCATGGGCTTCCTCAGCAGCCGAGCGAACGTTCTCCCCCACCTTGGCCGGCGCCGAGAAGCGAACGTGCGAGCCCTCGTTGCCATCGCCGTCGAGCACATCGACGATCTCGTACTTCACCACGGCATCGGCACCTTCGGGTACCGGCGCGCCCGTCATGATGCGGACGATCTCGCCCGCGCCGATTGTGCCCTCAAAGACATGGCCCGCGGCCTCGTGTCCGATAACGTCGAGCGTCACCGGCGCCTCGCCAGATGCCTGCGCCAAGTCCGCCGAGCGCACGGCATACCCGTCCATGGCGCTGTTGGCAAACGGCGAGATGTCGATATCGGCCACCGCGTCCTCGGCCAAGGGAAGACCGGCAGCCTGCCACACGGGAATCTCGACGAGATCGGTCGGAGCAACGTGCGACAGAACAATCGACTGCGCGTCCTCCAGCGGAATGAGTTTCTCTGCCATATGCACCTCTTAATGCCACGGCGCACAACAGGGGCGCCGATTCTTTATGCTTGTCTCAGTATAATCCCCCGACGTACGACCGCGACTCGGCCTGTACCCGCAAATACACCTGTCGGTTACAGGCCGCGAAACAGAATGGAAACCAACCCACCGGCTCGTCGCGTTTACCGCGTTTTATAATGCTTGCGTTGCAACCTAAAAGAGGAACGTATGGCTCATAACGACAAACCCGAAAGCGCAAACGAAGCGCAGGATCATTCCCAGCCGCTCGACGAAGGCGGTTTTTTCTCCCTGAACGACGTCATCACGGCAGGCAGGCATCAGCTCACCCGCTCTGAGCATCTCTTGGCTGCCGATACGCGCCGCAACGCCCGCAACCTACTCGCGAGCGCCAAGTTGCTCGCACTCGTCATCATTGTCTCGCTCGCCATGGGCGTTGCCGCCTGGGCGTTTTTGGCCTCGCTGAATATCGCGACCGACTATCGCGAGCGCCATGCGTGGGTCTACGCCTTGCTTCCCGTTGTGGGCATGGCCACCGCGTGGGTCTACAAGAACCACGGTCTCGCCGCAAAGCGTGGCAACAACCTGGTCATCGACTCCGCTCTGGGCACCCGCCTCATCCATATGCGCATGGCCGTCCTCACCTTCGTCTGCTCCACGCTCACGCACCTAACGGGCGGATCGGCCGGTCGCGAGGGAGCCGCGGTGCAGATTGGCGGCACCATCGCCAGCAACATCTCGAGCCTCGCCCACCTCAAAAAGCATGACCACCACGACCTCATGCTCGCCGGCATCTCATCGGCCTTTGGCGCCGTATTCGGTTCGCCCCTTGCCGGAGCTTTCTTTGGCATGGAGATGTGCTTTATCGGCAAGATCGACTACACCGCGGGCATCTACTGCCTGGTCGCCTCGTTTACCGGCTACTTTACATCACTCGCCCTGGGTACCGAGTACGAGGCGAATGTCATCGCCAGCGTTCCCGGCATGACGCCGCGGACGGTTGCCATCGTTGTTATCAGCGCCATCATCTTCGGTCTGACGGCACGCCTCTTTGCCTGGTCGGTTCGAACCGTCAAGAGCCTGTACGGTCGCATTATCACCAATTACCTCGTTCGCGCACTCGTGGGCGCGCTCGTGGTTTTGGCCGCCTATGCCCTTCTCGACGCCTGGGACTACGCCGGCCTTTCCACGTGGCTTTCCGGCGCCGGATTTGCCGGCAACACCACCCTGGCAGACGCAGCCATCAAGTTGGTCGTCACAGCGCTTACCCTGGGTGCGGGCTTCCAAGGCGGCGAGGTCACGCCCCTGTTTGGCATCGGTGCGGCGCTCGGCGGCTGGATCGGTTGCCTCGTCGGAATCGACCCCAGTTTTCTGGCGGCTCTCGGCATGCTCGGCGTGTTCTGTGCCGGCCTCAACGTGCCCATCACCACCTGCATGATGGCCATCAACCTGTTCCACGGCACGGCAGCCGGGTTCTTTGTCATCGTGGCCTTTATCAGCTACCTAACTGCCGGACACCGCGGCGTGTACCCCGCCCAGCGCATCATCTCGCCCAAGCGCCGTTCGCTTATTGTGGATGAGGGCGGTACGGTAGCGGATGCTATCGAGCGCCACAACGACCTGATAGAGTAGACGTTAGTATTCGACGTGCAGCCACAATCGGGGGCAATTCGACCTGAGCGCGACCGCACCGTCACGTCATACGCCGGGAGTCGCCCCATGCACGCAACTGATTTTGGCCGCACGCTCATCATCGCCAACCCAGCCGCCCAGTCGGGTGCGGCGCGCGAAGTTGCCGAGCGCCTGCAGCGCTTTTTGGACATGACTGCACGCGCATCCCAGTTTGACTTGGTGCTAACCGAGCGCATGGGACACGCCAAGGAGCTGGCCACACAGGCCCAGGGCTATCGCACCGTTATCGCCCTTGGCGGCGACGGCGTGATTCACGAGGTCGTCAACGGGCTTATGACGCAAGAGGAGGACACCCGCCCCGCTCTTGCCATCCTACCCGTGGGCTCTGGCAACGATTTTGCCCAAACGCTCGGCATCGACGATTTCTCCGGTAAGGATTTTGGCGCGCTGCTCACCTGCGAGCTGCAGCGTCAGGACATCGGGCGCATTCGCTCGTGGAGCCCTGCGAGCGGCAGCGGCGAGGCTACCGTTGAGTACTACGACCAGACGCTCTCGGTCGGCATCGATGCCGCCATCGGCCTGGGCACCACCGAGCTGCGCAAAAAGACGGGCCTCGCCGGCGCTCCGCTCTACACCCTATCGGGACTTGAGCAGTTTGGCCTGCGCTATCGCAACTACCCCATGACCATCAGCTTTGATGGCGCGCCCGCCGAGCGCGTGCGGGCGATCATCATGGCAATTCAGCTGGGTCCTACCTATGGCTCGGGCTATCGCATCTGCCCC
>UROA01000075.1 GCA_900549355.1 uncultured Collinsella sp.
CACCGGCCTTGGGTTCTCCCGGGTGGCCGGCCACGGCGACTCCCACCACTGCAGCCAGGAGCTCAACAAGGAATCGCACCCCTGGGGCGATCAGGTCGACGGTCCTTGGGATCTGCGCAAGGCCGTCCGTCGTCGCCTGCGCGAGAACCCCGATGCCATCAAGATCTGGGCTACCGGTGGCGGCATCTGGCGCTGGGATTCCGGCCGCGACCAGCACTACTGCTCCGAGGAGATTCAGGCCGTGGTCGAAGAGGCCAAGATGGTCGGCATCCCCGTGTGGAGCCACTGCTACAACAACCACGCCGCTGCCTACGATTCCGTTCGCTTTGGCTGCGAGCAGTTGATTCACGGCTTCGATATCGATGAGCGCACCATGGACCTCATGGCCGAGCAGGGCACCTTCTTCACCCCGACGATCGCCTTCCTGCCCACCTGGTACGCCACCTATCCGCCCGTCTACGTCCCCGAGCTGCACGACAAGTACGAGGGCACCCTGGTCGAGAAGGAGCTGCAGCGCAACTACGACTGCCTGCGCGAGGCCAAGAAGCGCGGCGTCGTCATGACGATCGGCTCCGACTCCTTCTCCTTCGTCACCCCGTACGGCACCTGCTCCATCGAGGAGATGTACGAGTTCGTCGACAAGATCGGCTTCACCCCGGTCGAGACCATCACCTGCGCCACCCTCAACGGTGCCAAGATGTGCCACATCGAGGACGAGACCGGTTCTATCGAGGCCGGCAAGTGCGCCGACCTGCTGGTCGTCAACGGTGACGTCGCCGCCGACATCCACGTGCTCAACACCGACAACATGGACGTCATCATGAAGGACGGCTGGATTGTCGAGGCCGGCACCTTCGGCGAGGCAAACAAGTACAGCGCCTAAGCTACCGTTCATCGATGGCTTGATGTAAAACACAGTATTTGATTGCATAATGCAATGGAGAGGGTCGCTTGCGGCCCTCTTTATTGCTATGGGGTGCGTCAGTAAGAAGGAGATGACGGTGGATCTCAATAGGCTGATTCTGGGCAAGAGCTACAACTCTACCAAGGTCTTTCGTACCGCTCAGCATGTGGTTCAAGCCATCTTGCTCGGTATTGTCGTTCCGCTGCTTATCCTGCTGCTCATCTGGGATCTAACCGATAATCCCAATCCCGTTCCGGCCGTTGTCGTCATTGCCGGCTTGGTCATGCTGTGCTTCTTCTTCTCGTACGTCTTTGTCGTTCCCGACGACCTCACATCGAGCGCAACCGACCGCACGCTCGCCATCGCTTCAAAAATATTCGCCTACACGTCGCGCGGCCTTACGCCCGAAGCTGCCCTGGGCGCCTCTAAGATCATCCTGTCCGAAACTATCGCCTCTGCCATCTGCTTTACCGACGGCAAGCAGGTGCTGGCGAGCTGGGGCGAGGACTCGGCAAAATGCCCCGCGGGCACCCCGGTGGTACTGCGGACTACGCTCAACGTGATCAACAGCGGTGAGCAAAGCGTGTTCTCGCGCGATGCCTCGACCGAGACGGGTGGCTACTTTCCGCGCCTGCGCGCCGGTATTGTTGCACCGCTTACCGTGCGCGGGCATTGCGTGGGCACGCTCGAGCTGTATTATCCCCGTCTGAGCAGCATCGATATGCGCCAGACGGCGCTTGCCTCGGGCTTTGCCGACCTCATTTCCACGCAGCTTGCGAGCTTTGAGCTCGAGCGCCAGGACGAGCTTACGGCCCGCGTGGAGCTGCGCGCCTTGCAATCGCAGGTCGATCCTCATTTTCTGTTTAACACCATTAGCACGATCGTGTCGCTCGTGCGTACCGAGCCGGACAAGGCCAGGTCGCTGCTGATCGACTTCTCCAACTACTATCGTCAGACGCTTTCTGATTCCGATACGCTCACCACGCTCGAGCACGAGGTGGAACAGGGTACTCGTTATATCAATCTTATGCAGGCCCGGTATGGCGACGGCCGTTTGCGCGTCTCGGTCGATATCGACTTTGAGGTGCGCGATTGCATGGTGCCGCCGTTTATCTTGCAGCCGTTGCTCGAAAACTGCATCAAGCACGCGCAGCGCGAGACCGAGCCGCTTTCTATTCATGTCAGGGCTTTCGAGACCGATGACGGTTTGGAGATCATCGTCGAGGACGATGGCATCGGTATGAGCGAAGAAGTCTGCGCGCATCTGTTTGAGCAGCATCGCCGAGAGGAGCCCGAGAGCATTACCGCCGACGGCTCCATCAAACGAGGCTGCGGCTTGGCGCTCTTCAACGTGCTTCAGCGCATCCATTTCTTTTACGGAGAAGATTCCGGCATGCGCGTGAAGTCCCAGGAGGGCGTTGGCACGCAGGTCATCGTCGAGCTGAACGGCGAGCCGCATGAGCCGGCGCCGTTGACGGCGTAGCACGCGGTTGGATTGAGAGAAAAAGAGGGGAAGCACATATGTCCGAAGGCTGGAACATCTTGGTGGTTGATGACGAGCCTCCCATTAGGGCTGAGCTACGCTATCTGTTGGAAAAGGATGCGCGTGTGGGTCAGATTGCCGAGGCGGGCAATGTCACCGAAGCCGTGGAGTCGATTCTGTCGAACAAGCCCGACGTGCTGTTTTTAGACATTACCATGCCCGGTCGCTCGGGAATTGAGCTTGCCGAGACGCTGCAGAACCTAAAGACGCCGCCGGTGGTTGTGTTTGTGACAGCGTTTGCCGAATTTGCCGCCGATGCGTATAACCTCGATGCGGTCGACTATGTCGTCAAGCCGGTCGAGGACGCACGCCTGTCAAAGGCACTCGACAAGATCGAGGCAGCCTTGGGTGCCCGTCGTGTTATCCATGCTCCGCGCCAACCTTTGCGTCTGACGGTGGACCGCGGGGGCAAAAAGGTGTTCATTCCCGCCGCAGACGTCTGCTACTTTGAGGCGCGCGCCGATTTTTGCAACGCCATCTGCGCCGAGGGAACGTACCTGATCAATGAGTCGATCTCTTCGCTCGAGCGTCGCTTGGACTCCGAGGGCTTTATTCGCGTTCATCGCAGCTACCTGGTCAATTTGGAAGACGTGCACAATGTTGAGATTGGCTCCACGGGGTTGATGGAGCTCAGGCTCGACCGCGTGAACTCGACGGTACCGGTGTCCCGTCGTCGTGCCGCCGAGGTCAAGTCGCACCTGGGGCTTGCGTAGACGGTCTGCATGCCGTCGTTTACCATCGCAGGTTTGGCATGGGCGCGCGGTGGGCATAATGGGTGGCATCGAATGAAATCGAAAGGATCATTATGCCCGCGCTTATCACCCATCATCTGTTTGGCGAGGAAAGCATCGACCGTCTTCCGCAGGGCGTCATCACGTCCGATGAAGAGCGCATTGCCTTTATCTTGGGCAACCAAGGCCCCGACCCGTTTTTCTTTCACATTCTGACACCGCGTGTTTCCGACTGCACGCTGCTGGCGCAGGTCATGCATCGGTCGCGTATGTCTCGCCAGTTCGCGTGCCTGCGCGACGGCGTGTCGCATCTGCTGCCGCGCGACGCCAGCTTGGGTCGCGCCTTTGCGCTGGGCCTGCTGTCTCATTACGTGCTCGACCGCAACGCCCATCCCTTTGTCTATGAGCAGCAGTTTGGCATCGTGGAGTCCGATTCAGAGCTTGAGGATTCGAGCAGTCAGGTCCATGCCGTGATCGAGAGCGACCTGGATGTACTGATGCTGCAGCTTAAACGCGATGGCGCTACGGTCGACGATTACCCGCCGGCGGGCGAGATCGTCACTACCGATCGCATCAATCGCGTGGCCGGCGTGCTGATGAGCTATGTTGCCGGACGCGTGTACGGCATTGACATTCCGGCGGGGGAGTACGGTGCTGCCGTTGCCAATATGCAGCGACTTTACCGCGCGATTGAGCCGGCCGGCTCCGCAAAGACGCGCGCGATCTCGCTGGTTGAGGGCTTGGTGCACGACTACTCGCTGCTCGACGGCCTTGCCCATCGCGTGACGACGGAGCTGCCCGAGCGCACCGGTAACCTGGGCCATCTGACATGGAAGAATCCCTTTACCGACGAGGTCTCGAACGAGAGTTTCCCCGAGGTCTTTGATCGCGCGCTGGTCGATTACGAGTGCACGGTCGCACGTTTTATCGAGACCGGTGACATGGATGCCGTGACCAGTCACGTCAACTACAGCGGTCGCGTGCTCGAAGCCGATGAGGAGTTCGACCGCGAGGAATAGGGCCCGTGCGTGCCCCTTTGCCGAATCCTTACCGGCGGTTCTGGACAATTGGGGTACGATGAACTAACTGCATATCGGGCGAATACGAAGGGTCCCTGTCCATGAAATACACCAAGCTCGAGCGTAACTGGGTTATGTATGATGTGGGCAATTCGGCCCTCGTGCTGCTCAATACCTCGGTGGTGCCCATTTACTTTAACGCCATCAATACCGGTGCTTCCTCGGCCGACCTGGTGGTCGCCTGGGGCAATGCGCAGACGATCGCCTCGCTGGTCATCGCCATGCTCATGCCCATTCTGGGCGCGCTTGCCGACTATGCCGGCAACAAGATCAAGTTCTTCTTTGGCTTCTTCCTCACAGGCCTGGTGCTTTGCCTGGCGCAGGCTATCCCAATGTCCGCCATGGCATTTTTGACCGTGTACGTGCTGTGCACCATCGGCCTTAACTCTTCTATGACGTTCTACGACGCCATGCTGCCCGACATTACCACCGACGAGCGCATGGACGCCGTGTCCAGCTCGGGCTATGCCTGGGGCTACATCGGTTCCACCGTGCCGTTCGTCATCTGCCTGGCGCTCATCATGGGTGGCCCCGCTCTTGGCGTCCCTACCATGCTGGCAACGCGTCTGTCGTTTATCATCACTGGTGCCTGGTGGCTCGTCTTTACCCTGCCGCTCATTCGCACCTATAAGCAAAAGTACGGTCGCGAGCGCGGTCCCGAGGACACTATCGGCCACATCGTGGGCGGTGTGTTCTCCGAGGTCGGACACACCATGCGCGAGATCGCCCACAACAAGACCGTGCTGGTCTACATGATTGCGTTCTTCTTCTATATCGACGGTGTGCACACGGTCATTTCCATGGCTACCAGCTACGGCTCGGCTTTGGGCATCGATTCGACGCAGCTGGTGCTGGCGTTGCTCGTTACGCAGTTCGTGGCCTTTCCGTCCGCCATCATCTACGGCAAGCTCGCCGGACGCGTGGGCACGCTCAACATGATCCTGGTGGCGGTCGCCGCCTACATGGGCATTGTGCTGTTCGCCGCGTTCTTCCTAAAGACCGCCTTTGAGTTCTGGGTGCTTGCCATTATGGTCGGCCTGTTCCAGGGCGGCGTGCAGGCGCTCAGCCGTAGCTACTTTGGTCGCATTATCCCCAAGGAAAAGTCCAACGAGTACTACGGCTTCTTTGACATCTTTGGTCGTTATGCAAGCGTCATGGGTACCTTCCTAGTGTCGGTCGTTACCTCGCTGACCGGCAACCCGTCGCTGGGCGTCCTTTCTATTGGCGTGCTGCTGATCGTTGGCTTTATGCTGCTGGTTCGCCTGTCCCGCATGACTCGGGCGGCAGAGCATGCCGCATAGGAGCGAGCGGCTATTGTGCCTGTCCACGGTACTCTTTTGGGGTTATCCGCAATAAACATTGCGACTTGCGAGCAATGATTTGCCCAAGTGGGTATGATGGAATCAGCTAGGTCGCGGGGCGTCGCCTGTGTTTGGCGGCGTCCCGTTTTTGTGTTGCAGGGAGGGTAAGGCATGAACGCCACGGTCGTGATTCCAACGTATTGGGCGGGCGATGACGCTTGCGCAAACGCCCCTGGCACCTATGACCATTCGACGCGACTCAACGCCGACAATCCCGAACTCGACCGCTGTCTGGCCTCGCTTGAGCAGGTACGTGACATCCCGCGCATCATCCTTTTGGTGGTCTGTCCCGTTTCTGCCACAGCCGATGTGTCGTTGCGCGTGCACGAGATTGTCGACGCGCATCCCACGCTCAAGGTCACCGTTGTCACCAACACCCAGGCCTCGCGCATTGCAGACCGGGTTGCTCAGATCGCGCCCAAGGGTTCGGGCGAGTGCGTGAGCCTGCGAGGCTACGGTGCCATCCGCAACATGGGGCTAGCCTGTGCCGCTGTGCTGGGGCATGACGCGGTTATCTTTTTGGATGACGATGAGACTGTCATCGACGCCGACTTTATGAAGCGCGCGACCTATGCGTTGGGGCAGCAGACGCGTCAGGGCTTGCCGATCTTGGTCAAGAGCGGCTATTTCTACGATCGCGACGGCTCGCCGCTGGCTCCCACGGACAAGGCGGGCATCTGCCATCGTTGGTGGACCAAGCGCATCGAGTTCAACCGTTGGATGAAAAAGGCGCTCTCGGGCACCCGCATCTCGCGCTCCAACTACGTGTGCGGCGGCCTGATGGCCCTGCACGCCCGCGCCTTTACGCGTGTAGCCTTTGACCCGTTTATCACCCGCGGCGAGGACTTGGATTACCTCTTTAACATGCGCATGTTTGGCTACGACGTGTGGTTCGATAACGAGTGGACCGTGCGCCATCTGCCTCCGGAGTCCGAAAAGCGCTCACCGCGCTTTATGCAGGATGTATACCGTTGGTACTACGAACGGGCCAAGTTGACATTCGCCGCGCATCAAAAGGAGCTCATTCCCGTTACGGCGGCATCGCTCATGCCCTACCCGGGCCCGTGGATTTCGCGCGAGCTCGACGACCGCGTGCGCAAGACCGCTATGGTCCGCAGCGTGTTTACCCGCGAGCATGAGGGCTACCTGCGCATTTGGCGCCATGGTATCGGCGAGGCAAAGGCCTATGCGCGCCAAAACGCTGCAAGCTACCTGCGTTTCCAGAGCTTTTGGCCCAAGATCATGGACGGGCTTTGGCGTGACGCACAACTGATCAGTATCCTGGAGGGGGCCGAATGATCGACCGCCGCGCCCAGCGCGATAGTTCAATATCAATCTTTCGCATCATTGCCGTTGCCTGCGCCATTTGCGTGCTGGTGTACTTTATTTTTGCCTTGGTGACCGGTATCGAGCCGATCGCCACGGTGATTGCCTGCGCGCTGCTGTGCATCTTTCTGTGCATCTTTATCTTTTTGACGCTCAATCCCGATTCGGTGCGCTCCCAGTACACCGAGGAGACGCTCTCGGTGGCCTCGGCCATGCTCGAGGACATTAAGGGCGGTCTGACGCAGGAGTCGGCGCGTTTGGTGTGCCGGCGCATTTTGCCCGAGACGCGCGCCATGACGGTGGCCATCACCGACGAGGGCAACGTGTTGGCCTGCGCGGGCGAGTTTGAGGAAAAACTACTGCCAGATTCTCCCATCCACACGCTTGCCACACGCTACGTTATCGAACATGGCATCGTGCAGTCGTTCAACCGTATGGTGGATGTCGTGGGCTCGGATGGCTCGCACAACCAAGTCCCCGCCGGCATTATCGCCCCCATCAAGGTGGGCGATCGTACCGTCGGCACGCTCAAGTTCTACTACAAGACCCCGCGCGCCGTCGACCGTACCCAGTACGCGCTTGCCTCGGGCTTTGCCGAGATCTTGTCCACGCAGCTCGCCATCCACGAGCTCGAGGTGCAAAAGGAACTCACAGCGCGCGCCGAGGTGCGTGCGCTGCAGGCGCAGATTAACCCGCACTTCCTGTTCAACACGCTGAACACCATTGCATCGTTTACGCGCACCGACCCGCTGCGGGCCCGCGAACTGCTTCGTGAGTTCTCATCGTTCTATCGTGCCACGCTCGACAACTCGGGATCGCTTATTCCGGTCTCGCGCGAGGTTGCACAGACCAAGCGCTACCTTACCTTTGAGAAGGCCCGCTTTGGCGAGGACCGCGTGCTTGCGACGTTCGATGTGTCCGAGGACGTGGAAGATACGCTGGTGCCGGCGTTCGTGATCCAGCCGATTGTCGAGAACGCCGTACGTCATGGTATGGGCGATGACGACGCCCTGAGGATCGACGTGACCGTTCACCAAGACGGCGAGGATGCAATCTTGATTGCCGTGGCCGATAATGGCGTGGGCATGGATGAGGGTACCGCCGCCAGACTGTTTGACGAGCGTTCTGCCCGTCCCGACGCCAGCTCTCCCCAGGGTGGCGGCGCCGGTGTGGCCATGCACAATATTTCGGAGCGCATCCATCGCTTTTATGGGCCGCACTCCTATACGCGTGTCGAATCGGCGCCGGGCAAGGGCACCAAAGTGCTCCTTCATCTTGATTTGTCAGAGAGCATCTTCGACATTCAAGAGTAAAATAAAAGGCTACGGGCTCAACGTCATGCGACGGATGCCCGGCGTAGTTAGTTGACGAAAGGTTTTATCCCTATGCTGCGTGCGATGATTGTGGATGATGAGGCGCCGGCTCGCTCGGAGCTTCGCTTCCTGCTCGAGCAAACGGGCAAGATCGGCACGATCACGGAGGCGTCGAGCGTCCGCTCCGCCATCGAGATGCTTATGGAAAGTCGCGTGGATGTCGTGTTTCTCGATATCTCGATGCCCGGTGCCTCGGGCCTGCAACTTGCCGAGGCGCTGCATAAGCTCAAAAATCCGCCGGCGATCGTGTTTGTGACTGCGTATAGTGACCATGCGGTCGAGGCATTCGACGTGGATGCCGTCGATTATCTGATGAAGCCGGTCGAGGAAGCTCGCTTGGATCGCGCGATCGAGAAGGTCATGCAACGCACCAAGCCGGTTACGGACAGCAAGGTGACCATCGAGCGTATCCCGGTGGAAAAGGGCGGCCGCAAGGTGCTCATTCCCGTGGACGACATTCGCTTTATCATGGCCAAGGACGATTACTCCTGCATCTATACCGTCGATGATCGCTTTTTGTCGACGACCTCGCTGGCGCAGTTTGAGGCCAAACTCTGCGACTTTGGCTTCTTCCGTGTTCACCGCCGCTATATCGTCAACTTGGCGTGCGTCACGGATGTGGAGACGGTGCCCTCGGGCGCCATCCAGCTGGGCATTACGGGCGTCGACGAACGCGTGCCGGTTTCGCGCCGCCGCGTCGTGCCGCTCAAGAAGGCTCTGAGTCTCTAGCACACTGGCCCCGCAGCCCTGTAGACCCATCGTCTGCGGAGCCGTGGGGCCTTTTTGTATGTATCTGCCGAATCGTTTTTTGCGGAAGGGATCCCATGAACAGTGCAAGCGCCAAGCGTATCGACATCATCTCGGACACCCACGGCTATCTTTCGCCTGCGCTCCTGGATGAGCTTGAGGGCGCAGACCTGATTATCCACGCCGGCGACCTCACGTCAGAGATGGACTACGAGCACCTATGCACCATCGCCCCCGTGCGGGCCGTACTGGGCAACAACGATTACTACCGCGACTACGGCCCCGATGTAGACCGTCTTGCGCTCTTTACCTACGAAGGCCTTAAATTCGCCGTAGCCCACTACCGCGAAGACCTTCCGGTGGGATCCGTAGACGTAGCCATCAACGGCCACACCCACGTAACCAAAGAAGCCCAAGTGGGCCGTTGCTTAGTCCTCAACCCGGGCAGCGCCAGCTACCCCAGAGGCACCCGAGGCCCCACCATGGCCAGAATGCTAGTAAAAGACGGCAAGATCCTAAGCACTAAGTTTATTGACCTAGAGTAATCACAACAAAAACGGGGGATGCAGATGCGTCCCCCGTTTCCATTTGAGCCAATGGCCGAGCTTCAACAAGATCCATCAGACCAACCCCGCCGCGGAGAACGGGGCCG
>UROA01000076.1 GCA_900549355.1 uncultured Collinsella sp.
TCCTGCGTCCCCGCGCGGGCACCCCCGGTTTCCCAACCTCTTCGATAGGAGCTTTTCCCACATGGCAGACATCGCATTCGAGAAGGACCTCTCCGTCGCGGAGACCGGCATCGGGGGCCTCAGGGTCGTCGACCTGGCCGTCCACGGCGACTCGCGCGGCTGGTTCAAGGAGAACTGGCAGCGCGCCAAGATGACCTCGCTCGGGATCCCCGACCTCCGCGTCGTCCAGAACAACATCTCCTACAACGAGAAGAGGGGCGTCACCCGCGGCATCCACGCGGAGCCCTGGGACAAGTTCATCTCCGTGGCCCGCGGCTCGGTCTTCGGCGCCTGGGTCGACCTGCGCGAGGGAAGCGAGACCTTCGGCAAGGTGTTCACGACCGTTCTGGATTCCAGCAAGGCCATCTACGTCCCGCGCGGCGTGGGCAACTCCTTCCAGGCCCTGGAGGACGGCACCGCCTACACCTACCTGGTGGACGCCCACTGGTCGCTGGAGCTCAAGAAGACGTACACCTTCGTTAACCTCGCCGACCCCGAGCTCGCCATCGAGTGGCCGATCCCGCTCGACGAGGCCACCGTCTCCGAGGCCGACCTCAACCACCCGATGCTCAGGGACGTCGTCCCCATGGCGCCGAAGCGCACCCTCGTCACCGGCTGCAACGGCCAGCTGGGCCGCGCGGTGCGCGCGCTCGCCGAGGAGCGCGGCGTGGCGAAGGACTTCGACTTCTGCGACATCGACACCTTCGACATGTCCGAGCCGGCGGCCTACGCGCAGTACGACTGGTCGCTCTACGGCGCCGTGATCAACTGCGGCGCCTACACGGCCGTGGATAAAGCAGAGACCCCCGAGGGACGAACCATCGCCTGGAAGGCCAACGCGACCGGCCCGGCCCTGCTCGCCCGCACCTGCGCCGAGCACGGGATTACGCTCGTCCACGTGTCCAGCGACTACGTCTTCGACGGCACCGCCGAGGTGCACGACGAGGAGGAGCCCCTCAGCCCGCTGTCCGTCTACGGCCAGACCAAGGCCGCCGGCGACATCGCCGTGGCGGGGTGCCCGCGCCACTACATCATGCGCAGCTCCTGGGTCATCGGCGAGGGCCGCAACTTCGTCAGGACCATGAAGGGGCTGTCCGACCGCGTCGCCGACCCCGAGGACAAACTCGAGCAGGTCACCGTGGTCGACGACCAGCTGGGCCGCCTGACCTTCACGCGCGACATGGCCGAGGCCATCTTCCACGTGTTGGACTCGAAGGCCCCCTACGGCACCTATAACTGCACCGGCTCCGGCGCCGTGAAGTCCTGGGCCGACATCGCGCGCGCCGTCTTCGAGGCCGCCAACGGCAACGGCGAGAAGGTCGTGCCGGTCAGCACCGCCGACTACTACGCGAGCGCCGCGGGCCCCATCGCCCCGCGCCCGGTCCACTCCGCGCTCGACCTGTCCAGGCTCGAGTCGGTCGGGTTCCACATGCCCGACTGGGAGGAAGAGCTGGGGGAGTACCTCAAGACGCTCTAGCCGCTATTAACTTTTCGAGAGCAAAAGCCGCCGCTTGTTAACGGCGGCTTTTCTTGTTGGTGGCTATCTACGCAGTGGTGCCAATAGTATTTTGCGGAAGATCTACCTCTCGCTTGGCGTGGTGGCGGACCTGCCAGGCTGGTCGTCGTAGGCGTATTTGCTGTACACGTTGACCTCCCACTGCTTTTTTTCGACCTTTGCCACGGAATCGAGGATGAATCCGGTTGCAAGGCTCAGGCCGCACAGGAACATAAACGACGCGGCGAGCATGGCGGTGGGGAAGCGCGGGACGAGGCCGGTCTGGAAATATTCGACAACGATGGGCATGCCCAGGGCGAGGCCGAATACCGCGAACAGAAGCGCAACGAGGCTGAAGAACTTCAGCGGGCGGTAGTCCTTGAACAGCGTGCCGATCATCGCAACGACTTTAATGCCGTCGCTCACGGTATTGAGCTTGGACTCGGAGCCTTCCGGACGGTCGCGGTACTCGATGGGCACGTCTTTGATGCGCCAGCGGTGGTCGACGGCGTGGATCGAGAGCTCGGTTTCGATCTGGAAGCCCTCGGAAAGCACAGGGAAGGTTTTAACGAACGGACGGCTCATGGCGCGGTAGCCGGTCATGACATCATCGAAGCTGTAGCCATAGATCCACTTGATCATGGCGCGGACCAGATTATTGCCAAAGCCGTGGAAGGCACGCTTGTTCTCCTCGGCGTAGGTGCCGTTGGAAAGGCGATCGCCTACGGTCATATCGGCCGTGCCGTTAAGGATGGGCTCGCAGAGGGCCTTGGCCGCCTCGGCGGGGTAGGTGTCGTCTCCGTCGACCATCAGGTAGCAATCGGCGTCGATATCGCGAAACATCTGGCGGCACACGTTGCCCTTTCCCTGACGGGGCTCAAAGCGGACTGTGGCGCCGTGCTCGGTGGCAATGCGTGAGGTATCGTCCGACGAGTTGTTGTCATAGACATAGACCGTCGCCTGCGGAAGCTCGCGGTGAAAGTCATCGATGACTTTGCCGATCGTGAGCGCTTCGTTGTAGCAAGGGATGATGACGGCGATGGATTCAGAATTCACTTAATGCTCCTTATACATTCAATCCTAGAAAGTATAGCCGTTTGGGCCTGGCATCCTAAGATGTGGGTTAGTTCTCCAGTTTTGTTGCGCGAATCGTTTGCAGGGCCGTCGGGTCTATACTGTTCGTTTGTCAACGATTACGAGTAAAGGAGTTGCATCCGTGTCGGATCAGACAAAGCAACAAGAAACTCGCAGTCTGCCTGCGACGTTTGCTAAGAATGAATTTGAGAAGGACGCGTTTATCCTTCGTCAGCTGGTTACCAAGGATTTTAAGATCAAGTATCGCCGTAGCGTTCTGGGCGTCGCATGGTCGGTGCTTAATCCGTTGCTGATGATGATTGTCATGGCCATCGTGTTCTCGACGATTTTTGCCCAGGGCCGCAATGGCTCGATTACGCCCGAGATGTACCCGCTGTATTTGATCGTGGGTAACGTCACCTTTGCCGTCATGTCCGAGTCTACGAACCAGGCTCTGACGTCGATCGTGGGTGCTGCCCCGCTGCTCAAGAAGGTTAAGGTGCACCGCTGGGTCTTCCCGGTGCAGAAGGTGCTCTTCTCGCTGGTTAACTTTGCCTTCTCTCTGGTCGCCGTAGCTATTGTTATGCTGTGGTTCCGTGTTATGCCTTCTTGGCACCTTATTCTGCTGCCTGTCTGCCTACTGCTGCTTATGTGCTTCTGCATGGGCCTGGGCATGATGCTCTCCGCCCTCACGGTTTTCTTCCGCGATGTCATGCATCTGTGGAGCGTCGTCATTACGGCTTGGACCTACATTACGCCCATCTTCTGGACGACCGACTTCGTTGCGCAAATGCCGCATCTCGTGCGCATTCTGGTCTATGCGAACCCCATGTATAACTACCTGCAGTTTATGCGTGATATCTTCCTGTTCCAGACTACGCCCTCGCTTATGACGTTTGGTATGTGCGTCGCTTGGGCGGTTCTTGCGCTTGTTATTGGCTACACCGTGTTCCATAAGTCCGAGCGCAAGTTCATCCTCTACATCTAAGGAGTGCTGTGATGACTGAATCTGTTGTTGATTACAGCGAGCAGCCTCTGGCTGTCGAGGTCGACGACGTCACCATGATCTTTAACATGGCGTCCGAGTCGCTGACCAACCTCAAGGAGTACTTCATCAAGCTTGCCAAGCACGAGCTGTTCTTTGAGGAGTTTAGGGCGCTCAAGCATATCTCGTTTGATATTCATCGTGGCGAGGTCGTGGGCCTGGTTGGCACCAATGGCTCCGGCAAGTCTACGATGCTCAAGATTATCGCTGGCGTGCTTGAGCCTAGCGAGGGCAGCGTTAAGGTGCACGGTAACATCGCGCCGCTGATTGAGCTTGGTGCCGGCTTTGACCCCGAGCTGACCGCCCGCGAGAACATCTATCTGAACGGCGCCCTGCTCGGCTATACCAAGGAGTTCATCGATGCCAACTTTGACGGCATTATCGAGTTCGCTGAGCTGCAGAACTTTGTCGATATGCCGCTTAAGAACTTCTCCTCGGGCATGGTGGCGCGTATCGCCTTTGCAATCGCGACGATTACCGAGCCCGATATTCTGATCGTTGACGAGACGTTGTCCGTCGGTGATGTGTTCTTCCAGCAGAAGTGCGAGGCCCGCATCCAGCACTTTATCCAGAGCGGCGACGTGACGGTTCTGTTCGTTTCGCACTCCATGGAGCAGGTTGAGCGCATCTGCCAGCGTGCCGTTTGGATTGAGAAGGGTGACCTTCGCATGGACGGCCCGGTTGATGAGGTCTGCAAGGCGTACCGCGAGCAGTTCAACTAGGTTATAATTACTTGCGCCTGACAGGCTTGCGCTTGCTTGGGCGTGCGGTTATTTGCTCCATTAGCTCAGTTGGATAGAGCAGGGGACTTCTAATCCCAAGGTCGACGGTTCGAATCCGCCATGGAGCACCATCGTTTATTAAGCCCGGACCGCTTGGTGGTCTGGGCTTTTTCACATGCCGGTGTTCTTTATTCTTGCCGGGTATACGTTTAGGCCGAAGCGGTGGTGCGAGCGTTCTGCGGACAGGCAAGCCTTGCCGTCTTTGCCTTTCATGCGGTTGACTGGTTTATCCCTTGGCAGACGATGCCGTTGCTTTTAACGCTGCCAGTACCATGGCTCTTTGCGTCGATTGTGCGCTGCGGGTGCGACATAGGGTTGGCGTACGTGATCAAGAAGGCGTAACAAAAACGGGGAGGACCAACTTGGCCCTCCCCACTATATCTAGTCTGTCTAGTCTGCCTTCAGGCACTCGGGCAAGACGTTTGCAACTGCATTCATCGCCTGCGGCCTCAGGTACTGCTCATTGAGCTTTGCCTTTCTGTAGGCGTAGCGAGTGTCTGTCGAGTACTTGATCAATACGTCGGTGAAGAATCGCTCCCAACTTAGGTACTTGCGACTTTCGATATAGCTCGAAGGGTCCTTGAGGATTTTTGGAATGTCGTTACTGGGAATGAGGCCAGATTGCAGAAGTGTCCACTCAAATGATTCCGGGAGGAACAAGCGAACGTTCTTGTAAACGCGCTGTCCGAGCACCTTTTCGATGTAGGGACCAAACGCTGCGCCGTCTCCAATGGCAAGAACGTTTTGCTCGGGGCATTCGTGAATTGTCCGCTTTAGATTTGCTACGCCGGTGGCGGTATAGCAGGGGATCCTGAGCCGGTTGCAAAGAGCGTCGTAGAATTGATAGCCAGATTTGCTATCCTCGACAACTACGGCGTCGGGTACCTCGAATCCAACATTTAGATCCTGATACAGCATACTTGCCGTGTGGTCATATAGCGGCTTGGTCACCGAGTAGAAGCGCCTGTCGCTCTTGCGGCCATTGATTGTTTTACTTGTCGTGTTGACTAGCTTTAGGATTTCATCAACGCTGTAGGGGAGCTCGTTGGCATCGCGACGAGATATCAGAACAAAATAGTTGGACGAGCCGTTGACGGCTTTGGCGAAGTCCTTTGAGTAGATAAACTCGTTACCCTCATCTAGAAAGACGATTGAATCTTCGATGATCGATAGCTCGCGCTCCCAGCGTCTGCCGGAAAGCGTTTCGCAAGGCACGTCGCAACTGAGTGCAACGCCGCTTTCCGGTCCTCGGTCGTTGTAGTCGCGAATCATCGAGATGAGCGTCGTTTTACCCGTGCCGCTGTTGCCGCGTATAAAGGAAATATTGCGCTTAAACGTGAGTGTGTATTTGACCTTTGCACGCTCTACGACAACGGTATGCGTTCCCTTCATTACTCATCAACATCCAAAAAGTCATTCGTGGCGCCGACAAACTCCTGCATGTTTCTGACGATGCGGCCATCGTTTTCAATGCGGATTTCAAAGCTCTTCCAGGGGAATTTCATGATGTGGTATAAGGTCACCAGCACATCCTGCTCTTTGCCGATCTTGAGTAGCCAGCGGGCACAGTTGTCTCCGCAGGTGGATGCGTTGAACACCATATTTGGGAGATTGCGCACCAGCAGCAGCGTCTTAACGCCGCCGGACAGTTCGAGTGGGGTGATCGAGCCCAGCTGTTTGCTTACGATGTTGTGGGGACCGATGAGCTCTGATCCGTCCACGCTTTTAATAATCTGTGCGGCCATAGGGTCTTCGAACCATGAGTCCAAGTATGAGTTCCTAAAATAGGTTTCGGTATCGTAGATGGAACCGGGGTAATCCCCCAGATGGATGCTTAACATGCGCGTCTCCAGACGTTGTGTGACTGCAATGATTATATGCCAGTAATAAAGTGCCGCCAGTAGCGAGGTTGCTGCTGGCGGCACTGGCATTATTAGCGTGTGAATCGCGTTGATGGATTTGCTCGCGAGGCTACTTTTCGAGACGTTCCCTCAGCAGCTCCAGCGCGTGGGCGTAGCCCTGGAGGCCTTCGCCGGTGATGGTGGCGAAGCAGGCCAGGCGGGCGTAGCTTACCTGGCGGAAGTCCTCGCGTGTTTCGACGGCGCTGATATGGACCTCCACAGCCGGGATGGCGACGGCCTTGAGTGCGTCGAGGATCGCGACGCTCGTGTGCGTGTAGGCCGCCGGGTTGATGACGATGCCGTCGACCTTGCCGTAGGCCTCCTGGATCTTGTCGACGATGCTGCCCTCGTGGTTGGACTGGAAGACCTCGACCTCGTCAAAGCCCTGCGCGGCGCCTGCTTCCTGGCAGATCTGCACTAAGCGGTCGTAGTTGTCGCTGCCATAGATGCCCGGCTCGCGAATGCCGAGCATGTTGAGGTTGGGGCCGTTGATGACGAGTGCTTTCATGGTTGCTTCCTTTGCAGTCGAGAAACCACCACAAAGGTGCCTGTCCCCTTTGTGGTGGTTTTTTTAGAGAGCGGGTGGGAGGGTGTCGAGGAGGGCTTGGGCGGTATTGGCGGCGCAGTCGCGTGAGTCGATGATGTGGTCGGCCCAGGCGCGGTAGCGTGGCATACGTTGTTCCGCGAGCTTGTCGATGCCGTCGCGTGCGGTGATGGGGCGGCCCTTGTGGGCGAGCTCTTCGAGCTTGCGGTTGAGCATCACAATTTTGCTGTTCTGGTGCAGCAGCGGATAGTTCTCGTCTCGCGTGACCACGCCACCGCCGGTGGAAAGCACCAGGCCGCTGCGCTTGGAGATGTCGGAGAGCGCCGCCGTTTCCTGCTCGCGGAAGGCCGCCTCGCCGCGCTCGACGATATAGTCGGCGCAGGGCATCCCCAGGCGTTCCTCAAGCGCGCGATCCAGGTCGATGTGCTCTCGCCCCGTGAGCAGGGCAATCTGCTCACCCACGCGGGTCTTGCCCGAGCCCGGCATGCCGATCAGCGCGATGTTCTGCTCGCGGCGTGACAAGCGCTCCGTTACGTCCAGGATGCGCTCGCGCAGGGTGACCTGGCCGGTGTAGCGCTCGACGGCCTGTGCCGCTTGGGCCACGAGCATCAGCAGGCCGCCGATGCAAGGGATACCGCGGCGCTCGGCCTCGAGCATCAGGCCCGTGCGGGCGGGGTTGTAGACAATGTCGATAACGCCTTCGAGCGCATCGAGCCCTTCGAGCGTGCAAGGCGCGTCGGGGCAGTGGGGGAACATACCGGCAGGCGTGCAGTTGACGAGCAGCGCGGCGTCGGACTGCTGCGCGATGTTGCCGTAGTTGACCTCGCTCGTGCGGCCCACGGGCACCACGGTGGCGCCAAGGTCGCCGAGCACCATGCTTGCCGTGGTGCCGGCACCACCGGTAGCGCCAAGCACGAGGACCTTCTTGCCGGTAACCTCAACCCCCAGCTCCTCGACCAGGCACTGAAAACCAAAGTAGTCGGTGTTGTCGCCGCGCAGGCGCCCGTCGGGCAGGCGCGTGATGGTGTTGACGTTGCCCATGCGCTCGGCGAGCGGGCTCAGCTCGTCCAGGTAGTTCATGACGGCGCGTTTGTAGGGGATGGTCACGTTGGTGCCTTCCCACTCGTTGCCGGTCATAAAGGCCGCGAGGTCCTCGGGCTCGCGCTCAAATCGCACGTACTCGAGCCCAGCGAGCTCTTTGTAGATGGTCGGGGTGTAGCTGTGGCCCAGCACGCGGCCCAGTACGCCGTAGGGGCGGGTTGCGGCGGTATCGGTCATCTAGAGCACCTCCGTGTAGCTGCCAAAGTAGGTGAAGCTCTCACACACGTCGTCGATCGAATCGAGCAGGTCGTCGAGGGCCTTGCTGCCAAAGGGGCAGTCCAGGTCAAAGTAGAACATAAACTCAAAGTCGCGACCGGGGATGGGGCGGCTCTCGAGCTTGATGAGGTTGATGTTGAGTGCGTAGAAGCGCTCGAGCACGCGATAGAGGGCGCCCGGCTCGTTGGCCGTGGTGATCATGAGCGAGGTACGGTTGGCGCCGGGGTAGACGCGCGGCTCGCGGCTGATGACGACAAAGCGCGTGTAGTTGTTGTCCGAGTCTTGGATATTGGGCTCCAGCACCTCGAGGCCATACAGCGTGGCACAGCTGCGCGAGGCGATGGCGGCGACGTCGGTGCGCTCGGAGTTGGCGACCATCTCGGCCGACATGGCCGTGTTTGGGTACTTGGTGGCGTGCAGGTCGTGGGACTCGATAAAGCCGGCACACTGGGCAATGGCTTGGCCGTGGCTGTAGACCTCGCGCACGTCGGCGAGCTTGGTGCCGGGCTTGACGAGCAAGTTGTGGTCGATCTTGAGGCGAAGCGAGCGCACGATGTGGAAGTCGAACTGGGCGAGCAGGTCGTAGACGGCGTTGACCGAGCCGGCGGTGGAGTTTTCGATGGGCAGTACGCCAAATTCGCAGAAGCCGTCTCGCACGGCTCGCATGACGCCCTCAAAGGTCTCAAAGAACGCAATATCGGGCACGTCGAAGAGCTTGCACGCGGCGATTTGGCTGTAGGCACCTTCGACGCCCTGGCAGGCGACGCTGGCAGTCTGGGGGAAGGGCGTGTCGAAGGCTACGGCCGTGGCGTGGGCCTTTTGCGAGACGGTGATGCCCTTGAGCTCGTTGATGTAACGCTGCTGTTCGGCCTTGCTCATACTCATGAGGAGACGGAACAGGGTGATGGTCTGCGCCTCGTAGCGCTCGGGCGCGCGGCTGGCGAGGTTGTTGAGCTTGGAGCGCTCACGGGCGGGGTCGAAGACGGCCTTGCCCATCTCGATTTTTGATTTGGCGACCTCGGTGGCAATGTCCATGCGCTCGACAAAGCTGTTGAGGAGCGTGGTGTCGATGCCATCGATGGCTTGGCGAATATCGGCAAGGTCCATGGAGGCCCCTTTCGCGTAATGGCAGAGTTGACGGGCAACTCAGGTGAGTTGGGTTAGAGCTGGCCTGCGTCCTCGAGGAGGGCGTCCCAGATGGCGAGCGCCGCGGCTGCTTCGGCAACGGGGACGGCTCGGGGGACGATGCAGGGATCGTGACGACCGTGGACCGAGAGCTCGGCATTTTCCATGGCGTCCATGTCTACGGTCTGCTGCTCGCGGCCAATTGAGGGCGTCGGCTTTACGGCCATGCGCCACATGACGGGCGCGCCGGTCGAAATACCGCCAAGGATGCCGCCGGCGTTGTTGGACTCGACCGCAATCCCGCCGG
>UROA01000077.1 GCA_900549355.1 uncultured Collinsella sp.
GGTACAGTTCTCCCGCCTTATTCCCATTAGCATAGATTCCCGTGATCTTCGATTCCGCAAGCATGTGTCGGATATCCGACGGTTCCACATTCCGGATACTGCTGTCGCTGGAGCCCTTAATGTCGCAGCTCTCGATTGCATCCCACAGGGCCACGCCGCCGTTGAGCAGCATGGAGCGCTTGGCGGCAATCGAGGCATCGAGCATCGCGGGCTCACCGCTCGCCAAAGGATCGCCCTCGTTGGGCGGCACGGGCACACCGAGGCACGCGGCCATCACGCGCCAAAAGCGGTTCTGGGAATTACCGTAATAGAAGGCGTTGGCGCGCGAGAGCACCGAGGGAAACGAGCCCAACACCAAAACGCGCGAGTGCTCGTCAAACACGGGCTCAAACCCATGCTCAATATGTTGATAGCCCTCGTCAGATACGGCCATGGGCTAGGCTCTCAACAGATAGCGCACTTCGTAGGGCGCAAGTTCAAGGGAGCCTGTCAGCTCGACCGTGGGCGCATCGTCGGCAAGCAGATCGACGAAGGAGCCGCTGAGTTCGCCGGCGGTGAAGGTATACCTCTCGTTCACGGCGTTCACCGCCACGAACACCGTCGCGTCGTCGCAGGCGCGCTCGAACAGCAGCTGCTTGTTCTGGATCACCACGTTGCGGTAAGCGCCGTAGTTGAGGGCACGGGCTGCCGCGTCGTTTGCCGAGCGTAGGTGCGCAAGCTGCGTGACAAATGCCGTCAGCTCGTTAGGTGCCGGGGTGTCAAGCGCAGGACGTAGCGCCCAATCGCCATCGGGGCCGCCCTTTTCGCCGGCAATCCCCCACTCGCTGCCGTAGTAGACGCACGGAATGCCCGGCATTCCAAAGAGCATGCCGTAGGCGGGGCGCAGGCAGGACTTGTCCGTCAGGATGCTCGCCAGGCGCGGCACGTCGTGGTTGTCGACAAACGACAGCAGATGCTTGCCGCGGTAGATGCACCACGGGTCGCCGCCAAACTGACGGTGCAGCGAATGGGCGATCTCGAACATGTTGACCGAGTTAAAGCTGGAGTACAGGCCCTTGTAGCACTCGTAGTTGGTGCAGGAGTCGAGCATTTCGTCGTTGACGATCTGGTTGTAGTCGCCGTGGAGCGTCTCGCCGATCAGTACGAAATCGGGTTTGAGCTCACGGGCAAAGCTATGCAGACGACACATGAAATCGCGGTCGAGCATATAGGCGACGTCCAGGCGCAGACCGTCGACGCCAAAGACCTCGGCCCAACGGCGCACGGACTCAAGCAGGTAATCGACCACGGCGGGATTTTGCAGGTTGAGCTTCACAAGCTCAAAATGGCCTTCCCAGCCCTCGTACCAAAAGCCGTCGCCATAGCAGGAGTCGCCGTCAAAGCTAATGTGGAACCAATCCTTGTAGGGCGAGTCCCACTTACGCTCCTGCACATCGCGGAAGGCCCAAAAGCCGCGGCCAACGTGGTTGAAGACGGCGTCGAGCACCACGCGGATGCCATGGGCATGCAGCGTCTCGCACACGGCGGCAAAGTCGGCATCCCCGCCCAAGCGACGGTCGATATGGCGCAGGCTGCGCGTATCGTAGCCGTGGCTATCGGACTCGAGCGGCGGGTTGATGAGCACAGCTCCAACGCCGAGTTTCTGCAGGTAGTCGGCCCATTGGGCGATTTTCATGATGGGAGCATCGGTGTTGGCTGCAGTGCCGGCAGCTTGGGAGAGCTCATCCTCGGCAACGGACGCGGCGTTTTCGCGCGGAGCTCCGCAAAAGCCCAGCGGATAGATCTGATAGAACGTCGTCTCGTATGCCCACATAGCAACCTCCCGGTAAGCGCAACACAACGACATCCATTGTATGCCCGGCTCGCATCCTCTTCCCCAAAATAAGTTGCGGTGGAATAGTTCCTGCTTGGGCCTTCAGAGGCCTTAAACAGGAACTATTCCACCGCAACTGATGAGGGAACGTGATTAGGCGACGGGCTTGGCGCGGCGGATGGCCGGGAACATTACCGTGATAGCGAGGATGACGCCCACGACGGCGATCGCACCGCCCGCGAAGCCGATCCAAGCGATACCGGGACCCGAAACCACGGCGCCGCCGATCGCCGTACCGGTGCCGATCCCCAGGTTGAACAGGCCCGAGAAGATCGACATGGCGACGGCCGACGAATCTGCCGGCGTGTGCTTGATGAGCTCGGCCTGAAACGCCACGTTAAAGGCCGTGGCGCAGCAACCCCACAGTGCGCAGACGGCAAGCACTGTCACGAGCGACGATGCGGCTGGCCCCATGAGCAGCAGGGCCACCGGCACGCCGGAGAGCGTGATAGCCAAGAACGGGAAGCGATGCCCATCGAACAGGCGGCCAAACAGCCAGCTTCCGAGCAAACCAGAGCAGCCAAACGCCGTCAGCGTCATGGTAATGGCGCCCGCATCGACGTGCGCGACCTGCGCCAGGAAGGGCTCGATATAGCTGTAGCTTGCGTAATAGCCGGTCGCCATGAAGACCGTGACTGCGTAGAGCGCGATGAGGAGCGGGTTCTTGAGCAGCTCGGGCAGCTGTTTGACGGTAAAGCGCTCACCCGCCGGCATGGCCGGGAACACCGCTGCCTGGTAGACGACCGCGATGGCTGAGAGGCCCCCGACCACGGCAAACGTCATGCGCCAGCCCACGGCCAAGCCAATGGCGCGACCGAGAGGCAGGCCAAAGATCTGCGCGATGGACGAGCCCGTGGCGATCATAGTCACGGTCAGCGCGCGGTGGGGGGTGTCGCCCAGGGGCGAGGCCATAATCGAGGCGACTGACCAGAACACGGCATGTGCGCAAGCGACCACCAGGCGCGCGCAGACCAGGATGGGATAGGTCGGCGCCACAGCGGACAGGAACTGACCGAGCGAGAACACGGCGAGCACGCCCAGCAGCATCCGCTTGAACTCAAAGCGCGAGGCGAACACCATGAGCGGCAGCGACAGCAGCATGACGCCCCAGGCATAGACCGAGATCATGATGCCCGCCTGGGCCTCGGTGAGCGAGAACGACGCGGCGATATCAGTCAAAAGGCCGATGGGCATAAACTCCGACGTGTTGAACACGAACGCACAGCAGGTGAGCCCGACGAGTGGGAGCCACTGCTTGAGCGTGATGCCGTCTTGCCTTGTCTGAGTCATATATAACGTCTCCAATCGTTTTGAGCGGAGGCGATTATATAGCAACGGCCCCGCATCCGTCAGTACAGATGCGGGGCCGAAAACAATTCGATACACAGAGGTTGCGCCGTCAATTCATAACTAAGCCCACCCCAGCAATATGCCCGCCGAATGCACGACAAACGCCACGATCCAGGCAACGGCGACCTGAAA
Source organism: uncultured Collinsella sp. (assembly GCA_900549355.1). Lineage (GTDB taxonomy): Bacteria > Actinomycetota > Coriobacteriia > Coriobacteriales > Coriobacteriaceae > Collinsella. Next base: position 3,356 of record UROA01000077.1, read on the forward strand.
CGCGAATACGGCCACGGCATAGCGCGCGCCCAACTCGCTCTTGACGGCGCCGATTGCCGCCACACAAGGCGGGTACAGCAACGTAAAGACCAAGAACACGTAGGCGGTAAACGGCGAAAACATGGTCGACAGCGCCGCGGGCGACGTTGCGCCCAAAAGCACCGTGAGCGTCGAGATGACGCTCTCCTTGGCAATGAGCCCCGTGACGAGCGCCGTCGAGGCGCGCCAGTCGCCAAAGCCGAGCGGGGCCAACACCGGCGCGATGATGCTACCCAGACCGGCAAGCAGGCTTTGCGACTGATCGGCGACCACATTAAAGCGGATATCGAACGTCTGAAGGAACCAGATGACCACGGTAGCGGCAAAGATAATGGTAAAAGCCTTGGTGATAAAGTCCTTGGCCTTATCCCACGCTAGCATCACCGTCGTCTTAATACTCGGCAGGCGGTAATTGGGAAGCTCCATGATAAACGGCACCGGGTCGCCCTTAAATGCCGTGCGGTTGAGCACCAAAGCCGCGATGCAGCCGACCATGATACCGATCAGATAGAGCGAGACCATGGCGGGAACCGTCGCCTGCGGGAAAAACGCCCCGCACAGCAAGCCGTAAACCGGTAGCTTGGCTGAGCAGCTCATAAACGGCGTGAGCATGACCGTCATCTTGCGGTCGTGCTCGGATGGGAGCGTACGGGTCGACATGATAGCCGGCACGGTGCAGCCAAAACCGACGAGCATGGGCACGAAACTGCGGCCCGACAGGCCAAAGCGACGCAACACCTTATCCATGACAAAGGCCACGCGTGCCATGTAGCCGGAGTCTTCCAGAATGGAGAGGAACAAGAAGAGCACGACGATAATCGGCAGGAAGGTCAGCACGCTGCCCACACCCGTAAGCACGCCGTCGACAGCCAGCGAGCGTACCACGTCGTTGGTACCGAACGCCTTGAGGCCCGCATCGGCCGAGGCGATGATGGCAGCGATACCGTCCTCCATGAGTCCCTGCAACGCCGCGCCGATCACGCCAAACGTCAGCCAAAAGACGAGGCCCATGATCACCAGAAACGCCGGAATGGCTGTGTAACGACCTGTTAGGATGCGGTCAATCTTGACGGAGCGCACGTGCTCGCGGCTTTCGTGCGGCTTGACGACGCAGCGCCCGCACACGTCGCCGATAAAGCTAAAACGCATATCGGCCAGCGCAGATAGGCGGTCGGTGCCGGCCTCGCCCTCCATCTGGGTAATGATGTGCTCGATAGCGTCGAGCTCATTGCGATCCAGGTGAAGCGCCTCGGTTACCAGCTCATCGCCCTCGACCAGCTTGGTCGCCGCAAAGCGCACCGGGATGTGCGCCGTCACGGCATGGTCCTCGATCAGGTTAGCAATACCGTGGATGCAGCGATGCAGCGCACCGCCGTCCGGACCGTCGGGCGCGCAAAAGTCCAGGCGACCAGGGCGCTCGCGGAACCGCGCCACGTGCAGGGCGTGGTCCACCAGCTCGCCGATACCCTCGTTGCGGGCAGCGCTAATGGGGACAACAGGCACGCCCAACAGACTCTCGAGCAGGTTGACATCGATGGCGCCGCCGTTGGTCGTCACCTCGTCCATCATGTTGAGCGCGATGACCATAGGACGGTCGAGCTCCATAAGCTGCAGCGTTAGGTACAGATTGCGCTCGATGTTGGTGGCGTCGATGATGTCGATGATGGCGTCGGGATGCTCATCCAGGATAAACTGGCGGCTTACGATCTCTTCGCCCGTGTACGGCGACAGGGAGTAAATGCCGGGCAGGTCGGTAACGCTTGCCTCGGGATGGTTACGGATGGTGCCGTCCTTGCGGTCGACCGTCACGCCAGGAAAGTTACCGACGTGCTGGTTGGAGCCCGTCAGCTGGTTGAATAACGTGGTCTTGCCGCAGTTTTGGTTGCCGGCGAGGGCAAAGTGCAGCGGCGCGCCCTCGGGCACGGCCGTCTTTGCCGCACGGGGCGAATACGTCCCCTCGCCCAGGGCCGGATGCTCCGTCGTGCCGATTGCGGCGTTAGCGCGCGGACCTGTATCGGTGTCGTGAATACCCACGAGCTCGATGCGAGCGGCATCGTCCTTACGCAGTGTCAACTCGTAGCCACGCAGGCGGATCTCGAGCGGGTCACCCATGGGGGCGTACTTCATCATGGTGACTTCGGTGCCCGGCGTTAGACCCATGTCCAAAATATGCTGTCGGAGTGCCTGATCGTCCGATGCCACCGATGCGACAACGGCGTCCTTTCCAATCTCGAGTGTATCGAGCTTCACGTCCGTGTTCCTCCCCCGGCGCCCGCAGGGCGTTGTATTTATGTTCACCAAGGCTAACCGTTTGCCATGGCTAACCAATTTTAACCATGCATGATAGCGCGAACATGCAACGATGTTCAATCAGCAAATTGGCGCAATGGGGACAGGCAGGAGAGTTCAGGGCCATAGTTTCCCGATGAGGCCTCTCGGGGAAACTACATCCCACTCTGGAACGCCAGAACGGGATGGGCTTTCCGGTTGAGGCCCCTAGCGGAAACTGCGTCCCAAAATCGGCATTCAGACTGGGATGCAATTTCCCGATCGAGCCCCTCGGGGAAACTGCGACCCGGAATCTGCGCCCGAAACGGGCCACGATTTCCCAAATGGGACGTGGTTTCCCGCGGGAGCAGAAACAGCCGCCCGCCCCCTCGACAAAATGATCCGTTTTCCTCCGTCCCCAACGGATCAAAACGAAGCAGCGGTGGAATAGTTCCTGTTTGGGACTTTAACCAGCAAAAACAGGAACTATTTCACCGCAAGTTATGAGGGACGGGATGGGACTGGCCCTCTTACTCTTACAGATGGCGCTCCAGGAAGCGGAAGGCTAGGCGAATCCAAGGGCGGACCGCCACCTGCTTGTCCTCGTTGTCGACCGCGGTGTTGACGTTGCCGAGCGAAAGGCCGTGACCACCCTGGTCGAAGACGTGCATCTCACAAGCGACGCCCTCCTCCGCCATGCGTTGGGCAAACGGATAGACCTGCGCGATCGGCGCCGTCTTGTCGTCGGACACGCCCCATACAAAGGTCGGTGGCATCTGACGCGAAACATGCGTGGTGGGGCAGATGTCGGCCAGATGCTCGTCAGTTGCCTCGCCGCCCGTCACCATCGACAGGTAGTCGTTGAGCAAATCGCGCCCCGTCTTGCCGCCCGTCTTTGGCACGCGCAGGTCGATGCGCGGGTCGCGCGTCTGCATGTCGCGCACATAGGCAAAGTCGAGCAGCGGATAGCCCAACACCACGGCATCGGGACGAATGTCGTCCGGACGCGCCCCGGCAAGTGCCGCGAAGGGGCCGGTCTTCCACTGCGTTGCCAGCGAAGCGCAGATCATGCCGCCCGCCGAGAAACCCACGATGCACACGCGCTTGGGATCGACATGCCACTCGTCGGCGTTGGCGCGCACGGTAGCGACCATCTTGGCGAGGTCCGCCTGCGGGTGCGGAAAGCTCACGTCGCCCGTGGCGCTCGTCACATAGTTGAGCACAAAGGCCTGGTAGCCGCGGTCCAAAAACGCAAACGCCACCGGGTCCTGCTCGTGCGGAGCGATATGCGTAAACCCGCCTCCGCTGACAACCACCCCCCCCCCCGCCGCAGATGACCCCCGCGGGGCGGCGGCCATTGGGCTTGTCGGGCAGCGGCTCGGCACCCAGATACGTAAACGTCGCCGGATAATCCTCGGTCGGCTCCTCGCCCCACAGCGCATGGTTCTCGACAATCATATGTGCTCCCTTCGCGCAAATTATGCGCCCTTGTTTTTCGCCTTCAAGCGTACCCCACTTGAGCCCGTGGCGCAGAAACACTCCGGCAATAAGTTTCCCTTCAACTGATATATCACATAATCCCAGTTCAGAGGTATCGTTGAGCAGCGTAGAATAAGGGTGTTGACCAAGCCGCGAAACGCATGTGAAATGTTTCCGGCAAACCAAACGCGCGATATGCGCCTATTTAAGTTGGAGGCAACTATGGGTCTGCTCGATTCGCTTAAGTCCACCTTCACCTCGACCGGCGAGGCGTCCGTTCCGCCCGCAGCAAGCTTCGCCACCCGCGAAGGCGTCATCTATGCCCCCGTCAACGGCGTGCTCGTCAACCTGGACGAGGTCCCCGACGAGACGATCGCCTCGGGCATGCTTGGCCAGGGCTATGGCATCGAGCCCATTACCGGCACCATCTATGCGCCCGCCAACGGCCGCATCGGCGCCACCACTGTCACCAACCACTCCATTGGCATGATCACCGAGGACGGTCTTCGCGTGTTTATCCATGTTGGCTTGGGCACCGTGGAAATGAACGGCAAGGGTTTTGCCCGCTTTGTCGAGATGGGCGATGTGGTCAAGGCAGGCCAGCCGCTCATCAGCTCCGACCGCGAGGCTATTAAGGCCGCTGGTCACGAGGACATCGTGACCGTCATCGTCTCCGAGCTCGATCGTCTTAAGAGCATCGACCATGTCGGCGAGTCTGGAACGCTTATCGGCGGCAACCCGCTCGTCAAGCTGGGCGCCCCGCTGCTGGTGGCCAAGACCAAGTAGCCAAGTCCCGCGCCACACAGCCAAAAGGCACCACGAAAAGCGCCCGCGGCCAAATGGTCGCGGGCGCTTTTCGTTTGAAAAACCATCCCGCCGATGCCTTATCTGTATAGCCCAAATGAGCCGAGCTGCTAGAATATCGAACTGTATGGATAACTATCATTCAACCGTTATGGGAGGATACGTGAACCGCACCAAAATCGCGCAGCTCTATGCCGATGCCGAGTCGCTCGGCGGCCAGACCGTCACCGTCGCCGGCTGGGTCAAGTCCGTCCGCGACATGAAGAACTTTGGCTTCGTTACGCTCAACGACGGCAGCTGCTTCCGCGACCTGCAGGTCGTCATGAACCGCGAGGCACTCGACAACTATGACGAGATTGCCCATCAAAACGTCTCGGCCGCACTCATTTGCACCGGCACCGTCAAGCTGACCCCCGATGCGCCCCAGCCTTTCGAGCTTTCTGCCACCTCCATCGAGGTCGAGGGCACGAGCGCCCCGGATTACCCGCTGCAGAAGAAGCGCGCAACCGTCGAGTTCCTGCGCACCCAGCAGCACCTGCGCCCGCGCACCAACCTGTTCCGCGCCGTGTTCCGCATCCGTTCTGTCGCGGCTGCCGCCATCCACCGCTTCTTCCAGGAGCAGGGCTTTGTCTACGTCAACACCCCCATCATCACCACGAGTGACTGCGAGGGCGCCGGCGAGATGTTCCGCGTGACCACGCTCGACCCCAAAAATCCGCCCCTCACCGAGTCCGGCGAGGTCGACTGGAGCCAGGACTTCTTTGGCAAGCATGCGAGCCTCACTGTGTCCGGCCAGCTCAATGCCGAGAACTTTGCCATGGCCTTTGGCGACGTGTACACCTTTGGCCCCACCTTCCGCGCCGAAAACTCCAACACCACGCGCCACGCCGCCGAGTTTTGGATGATCGAGCCCGAGATGGCCTTTGCCGATCTGAACGACTACATGGATAACGCCGAGGCCATGCTCAAGTACGTCCTTAAGGACGTTATGGTCACCTGCCCCGACGAGCTCAACATGCTCAACAAGTTTGTGGACAAGGGCCTGCTCGAGCGCCTGGACCACGTGGCAAACTCCGACTTTGCCCGCGTTACCTACACCGAAGCCGTCGAAATCCTGGAGCAGGCCGTCGCCGCCGGCCACAAGTTTGACTATCCCGTGAGCTGGGGCATCGACCTGCAAACCGAGCACGAGCGTTTCCTGACCGAGGAGCACTTTAAGCGCCCGACCTTCGTGACCGACTACCCGGCCGAGATCAAGGCGTTCTACATGCGCATGAACGAAGACGGCAAGACCGTCGCCGCCGCCGACTGCCTGGTTCCCGGTATCGGCGAGATTATCGGCGGCTCCCAGCGCGAGGAGCGCCTGGATCTGCTCGAGGCCCGCATCAAGGACCTGGGTATGAATCCCGAGCAGTACAAGTACTACCTTGACCTGCGCCGCTACGGTTCCTGCAAGCACGCCGGCTACGGTCTGGGCTTCGAGCGCTTGGTCATGTATCTGACCGGCGTGGGCAACATCCGCGACGTCCTGCCGCACCCGCGCACCGTGGGCAACGCCGACTTCTAATCGTCGGACGCTAGCTCGCGTCGCCGCACGCCAACGCTCATCGTACAA
>UROA01000078.1 GCA_900549355.1 uncultured Collinsella sp.
AATGAGTACACTATGGCAAAATGGCTTGATAATGCAATCTTTTATGAAATTTATCCCCAGTCTTTTCTGGATACCAATGGTGACGGTATCGGTGATTTTCAGGGTATCATAGAAAAACTGGATTATATTAAGGAACTGGGATGTAATGCGATCTGGATGAATCCCTGTTTTGCATCCCCCTTCGGAGACGCAGGCTATGATGTGGCGGACTACTGCGATGTCGACCCACGTCTCGGCTCGCTTGACGACTTCGATGACATGATCGCTGCGGCTCACGCGCGCGGCATCAAGGTCATCGTCGACATCGTGCCCAACCATTCATCCAACCAGCACCCCTGGTTCAAAGCCGCTCTTGCCGCCGGCCCCGGATCGCCCGAACGCGCCCGTTATATCTTCCGCGATGGTCGCGGCGAGCATGGCGAGCTGCCTCCCACCAATTGGAATGCCAACTTTGGCGGCCCCGCATGGACGCGTGTTGCGGACGGTCAGTGGTATCTGCACATGTTTACGCCCGAGCAGCCGGACTTTGACTGGTCATGCCCTGAGGTTCACGCGCTCTTTTGCGACGTCCTGGCGTTTTGGAGCGATCGAGGCGTCGACGGCTTTCGCATTGATGTGGCGCAGGGTCTCGCCAAGGATCTCGACCGCGATGACCTCGACCGGTGGCATCTCGCCGAGGGCGATGACATGGTTGACGACGGCACCCATCCGCTGTGGGACCGCAATGAGGTCCACGAGATCTATCGCGAGTGGCGCCGCGTGTTCGACCGCTATAATCCGCCGCGCAGTGCCGTTGCCGAGGCGTGGGTGCTGCCCGAGCGCCAGTATCTCTACGCGCGTCCCAGCGAGCTTGGCCAGACATTCAACTTTGAGTTTGCCAAGGCCACTTGGACCTATGATGACATGCACACTGCAATCGAGAAGGGCTTGAAGGCAGCCGTCGAATCCGATTCCGCCTCGACCTGGGTACTCTCCAACCACGACGTGCCGCGCGTGGCGACACGCTATGCCCTGCCGCAAATCAAGGCGACGCGCTACCACCAGATTGCGCTCGACTGGCTCTTGCGCGACGGGTCGTCTTATGACGAGGACCGTGAACTCGGCGAGCGCCGCGCGCGGGCGGCCCTTTTGCTTGAGCTGGCGCTTCCGGGCTCGGCATACGTGTATCAGGGTGAGGAGCTCGGCCTTTTTGAGGTGGCTGATATCCCGTGGGCTGCACTCGAAGACCCTACTGCGACCAATACGCACGGACCGAAGCGTGAGAAGGGGCGCGACGGCTGTCGTGTGCCCCTGCCGTGGGTGGCGGCGGACGATCCCGCGCATGGCGGATCGTTTGGGTTTTCGCCGGCAGACGCCGATGCGGCGCCCCATCTGCCGCAGCCTGCATGGTTTTCCGATTATGCTGCCGATAGGGAAGAAGTGGACCCGACATCGATGCTTGCGCTCTATCGTGACGCCCTCTGGCTGCGGCGCAAGCTGCGCGGGTGCGCCAACGATCTTGCGTGGCTCGATCTTGACGGGCGCACCGGTCTTGCGGATGGTGCCGAGGGCGCTGAGGGCGGCGTCATCGCCTATCGCCGCGATAACGGCTGGGCGTGTGTGACGAACTTCGGTGCAGCACCCGTGGAGCTGCCGGCGGGCAGGGTCCTGCTCACCTCATCACCGCTTGCAGACGGCAGGCTCGCGCAGGACAGCTCTGCCTGGATCATGCTCGGTGAGATGTAGGGGCATCTCGCTGCGAGCCTGCGTTTGTTCGCGCCTTTCGTGACGACTGATGCCCTCGCGAGGTTTGCGAGGGCGCCGCAAAACTTTTTAAAAAAAGTTCTTGCATTTGGGTGGATCATCCCGTATATTAAATCCTCGCAGGCGGACATGGCTCAGTTGGTAGAGCACAACCTTGCCAAGGTTGGGGTCGCGGGTTCGAGCCCCGTTGTCCGCTCCATTTGGGCGTTTAGCTCAGGGGGAGAGCGCTTCCCTGACACGGAAGAGGTCAGAAGTTCAAATCTTCTAACGCCCACCAAATGTTTGCAGCTCAGAGGCTATGTCCTCTGGGCTGTTTTGTTTTATGCCGCCAAACATGCCGGCAAATAAGCCACCAAATACTGATCCAAGGTCTGTACGCGATGGTCTTCGCATCCCGTAGAGGTGCCGGCAGATTGCATGCGTCCTGGCCGATCGTGACCGCAACATGTTGGTCAAGCACAATCTTTTGGATTCTTTTGGCGTGAGCGGTTTGGTTTTGGTAGGATTTGTCAGCGGCTTGACTAAGGGGGTTTTATAACTGCTATGCAGGTAGCCGTGTTGGTAACGTTTTACCGACTTGCCAAGAACCCCTCATTTTTAATGCGTCTGCAAAATGACTAATTGCTTTGACCTGCTGAAACACTATATGTTGTGTTTGACCTAAAAAAAGAATACAGGATATAGATGCGTCTTTGTCGTATGATAGATGGCGGACAGAGAACGAAGACCTTAACTGCCTCTTTTGAACGTGTCCTTGAGCCGCTTGATCGGCTCCAGGGAATGTCCGCATGGAGGCTTATGGTTTATCGAGAACACAGATTGCGCGACGGCGCCGCAAGACAGGGGCAAGCCCTGCCGGGTATCGTTTGGCTCTGAAGCGCGATGAGGCTACGATGCGAAAGAGGCAAGAGGATGAAGATCATCAAGCGCAGCGGCACCGAGGTTATCTTTGACATCGATAAGATCGTCAATGCCATCCGCGCCGCAAACTTGGAGGTCGAGGAGAGCTCTCGTCTTACCGACCGCCAGGTGGTTTACGCGGCACAAAACGTCGCCGAGGCATGCGAGAACGCGGGTCACACCGTGTCGGTCGAGGAGATTCAGGATCTGGTCGAGGACGAGATCATGCGTCTCGACTGCTATGAGGTTGCCCGCCACTACATCATCTATCGCTATGTTCAGAGCCTGAAGCGCCAGAAGAACACGACCGATGACAAGATCCTGTCGCTGATCGAGTGCAACAACGAAGAGGTCAAGCAGGAGAACTCCAACAAGAACCCGACCGTCAATTCCGTTCAGCGTGACTACATGGCCGGCGAGATCTCCAAGGACCTGACTCAGCGTGTGCTGCTGCCCCAGGAGATTGTGGATGCTCACAATGAGGGCCTGATTCACTTCCATGATTCGGACTACTTTGCCCAGCACATGCATAACTGCGACCTGGTGAACCTGGAGGATATGCTCCAGAACGGTACTGTTATCTCGGGTACGCTGATTGAGAAGCCGCACAGCTTCTCGACCGCTTGCAACATCGCGACGCAGATCATCGCCCAGGTTGCTTCCTCCCAGTACGGTGGCCAGTCGATTTCGCTGACCCATCTCGCCCCGTTCGTCGAGGTGAGCCGTCAAAAGATTCGCGGCGAGGTCGCCCGCGAGCTCGAGGAGCTCGGCGTTTCCGCATCTCCCGAAAAGGTCCGCGAGGTTGTTGAGGATCGTCTGCGTGACGAGATTCGTCGCGGCGTCCAGACGATTCAGTATCAGGTCGTGACCCTTATGACCACCAATGGCCAGGCGCCGTTCGTGACGGTCTTTATGTATCTTAACGAGGCCCGTACGCCTCAGGAGAAGCACGACCTTGCCATGATCGTGGAGGAGACGCTTCGCCAGCGCTACGAGGGCGTTAAGAACGAGGCCGGCGTATGGATCACCCCGGCATTTCCCAAGCTTATCTATGTACTCGAGGACGATAACGTTCACGAGGATTCCCCGTACTTCTACCTGACCCAGCTGGCTGCCAAGTGCACTGCCAAGCGTATGGTGCCCGATTACATCTCCGAGAAAAAGATGCGCGAGCTCAAGCTGTCGAAGGGCGAGACCGCGGGTAACGGCGACTGCTATACCTGCATGGGCTGCCGCAGCTTCTTGACGCCCGACCGCTCGGGCAACGGCTTTAACAACGTTGCCAACGCGCTGAACTACGACCCGAACAAGCCCAAGTACTATGGTCGCTTTAACCAGGGCGTCGTGACCATCAACCTGCCCGATGTCGCGCTGAGCTCGCACCAGGATATGGATAAGTTCTGGAAGATCTTCGACGAGCGCCTTGAGCTGTGCCACCGTGCCCTGCTGTGCCGTCATGAGCGCCTGATGGGTACGCTTTCTGACGCCGCACCGATTCTGTGGCAGTACGGCGCCCTCGCTCGTCTGAAGAAGGGCGAGACGATCGACAAGCTGCTCGTGGGCGGTTACTCCACCATTAGTCTGGGTTATGCCGGCCTGTACGAGGGCGTCAAGTACATGACGGGCCACAGCCACACCGAGAAGGAGGGCACGCCGTTTGCCATGGCCGTCATGCAGCGCATGAACGACAAGTGCGCCGAGTGGAAGGCCGAAAGCGATATTGACTTCTCGCTGTACGGTACCCCGCTTGAGTCGACGACCTACAAGTTCGCCAAGTGCCTGCAGCGTCGTTTTGGCATCATCCCGGGCGTGACGGACAAGGGCTACATCACCAACAGCTACCACGTCCACGTGTCCGAGGAGATCGACGCCTTCGATAAGCTTAAGTTTGAGGGCATGTTCCAGCAGCTTTCGCCGGGCGGTGCCATCTCCTACGTCGAGGTTCCCAACATGCAGGACAACCTCAAGGCTGTCATTCGCGTGATGCAGTACATCTACGACAACATCATGTACGCCGAGCTCAACACCAAGAGCGACTACTGCCAGGTGTGCGGCTACGACGGTGAGATCAAGATTGTCGAGGATGACGGCAAGCTGGTGTGGGAGTGCCCTAACTGCGGCAACCGCGATCAGGAGAAGATGAATGTTGCCCGTCGCACGTGCGGCTACATCGGTACCCAGTTCTGGAACCAGGGTCGAACCGAGGAGATCCGCGACCGCGTGCTGCATCTCTAATAACCATCCCAGGCCGCCCCGTAGCGAGGCCCCGGACCTTTACTCGCTATTTCGGACAGTCCTGGCTCACGACGGAGGCGCCACTGGCGCCTCCTGTTCGTGCGGAACTCATATCGAGCAAAGGTCCGGGGCCTCGCTACGGGGCGGCCAAGTTGACGTAGCGGAGATGCAGCTCGCAGTCTGCTCACTCCTCGAAGTTCTTAGCGGAAATAATTCGAGCTGCAGCAGCGATTTACTTGCGATGGCGGTTGAGTTGCAACAAGGTTTTTATTGGACCTCGAACCCTATACTCGATGTTCGCTTCGTTCATTGAGTTACCCTTTGCATGAGGCCGGGACATATCGTCCCGCCCGCAGTTTCGCAGGCCGAAGGCCGAGAATGTTTGAGGACGGGATGATATGTCCCAGCCTCCCGGGAGAGTTACCTATGAATTACGCGAACATTAAGTATTTCGACATTGCTGATGGGGAAGGCGTTCGTACTTCTCTGTTTGTGAGCGGGTGCCGTCGCGGGTGCAAGAACTGCTTTAACTCCGTCGCGTGGGACTTTGCCGCGGGTGAACCGTTCGATCGTGTCGTCGAGGACAAGATTATCGAGAGCCTCGACCATCCCTTTATCGATGGCCTGACGATTCTGGGCGGCGAGCCTATGGAGCCCGAGAATCAGGCGGGGCTTGTTGACTTTATCGAACGCGTGCGTGCGGCCTATCCCGCGGGGTCGGGCAAGACCATTTGGTGCTTTACCGGCGACGTGCTCGAGGAGCTTATGCCGGGTGGTCGTCACCATACCGAGGCGACGGACCGTATCCTTGCCTGCCTCGATATGTTGGTGGATGGCCCGTTTGTTCAGGATCTGTACGATATCTCATTGCGTTTTAGGGGCTCGAGCAATCAGCGCGTGATTGATATGAACGCCACGCGCGCCCGTGCTGTGCGCGAGGGCGTTGCGCTTTGCGACGCTGTGGAGCTTTGGCGGGACGATCCGGTCTATTCGACCCATACTATGTAGCTTGTGGCCGATGCCAAAGGGCGTGGTACCATAGCGCGAACGCAAAATCGGAAAAGTGAGGCCCAGATGGTCGATCAGGAAAAAGTCGAGGCCGCCATTAAGCTGTTGCTTGAGGGCATAGGCGAGGACCCAACTCGTGAGGGCCTGCTGGAGACCCCGGCGCGCGTTGCCCGTATGTATGGTGAGATCGCCGGCGGTATGGATCAGAGTGCCGAGGAGCACCTGTCCAAAACCTTTGCCGTCGCTTCGAACGACTTGGTTATTGAGCGCGACATTACGTTTTACTCGCTGTGCGAGCACCATCTGCTGCCGTTTTATGGCAAGGCTGCGATCGGCTATATCCCTAACGGTCGCGTGGCGGGTCTGTCTAAGCTCGCTCGCACGGTTGAGGTTTATGCCCGCCGTCTGCAGCTGCAGGAGCAGCTGTGTGCGCAGGTTGCCGACGCTCTCATGGATTATCTCGCTCCCCAGGGAGCGATTGTGCTCATGGAAGCCGAGCATATGTGCATGACCATGCGCGGCGTGCAAAAGCCTGGCACCAAGACCGTGACGCTCGCTCGCCGTGGCGTCTTTGAGACCGATCCCGCGCTCGAGGAGCGGTTCTTTAGGATGCTGGGCCGTTAGCATGAGGGTCGTCAACGACTTTACATCGAAGACCGATGAGGGGACGTCGCGTCGCGGCTTTATGGCTTCGGGCCTGACTCCCTTTGGTGCCATGCCTCGCATTGATTACATTTGTGCCAACGGGCTGTTCCGTCGGCACCTGGGCAACATTGCACAGTTGGAATCGGGGCGCATCTTCTGCCGCCACGGTATTGACCATCTTCTCGATGTCGCTCGCATTATGTGGATCAAGAATCTTGAGGAACAGCTCAAATTTGACCGCGAGGTCATCTACGCCACGGCACTTCTTCACGATATCGGCAAAGATGAACAGTATGAATCGGGTATATCCCATGATGTTGCAAGCGAGCGCGTCGCTGATGCGATTCTCGACGGCATGCCCGATGACGTAGCGTTTGAGCCGGCCGATGCCGCAGCCATTAAGACGGCCATTCTGGGCCATCGAAAGCTGCGCGTGAACAGCCAACCGCTTGAGCGCCTGCTCTATGCAGCCGACAAAGCGTCGCGCGCCTGCTTTGCATGTCCCGCGCGCAATGCTTGCAACTGGAGCGATGATAAAAAGAACCTATCGATTCGCGTGTAGTTAGTTTGCGCGGTCGGGGTTCTAAACGAAGGAGACGATCGCGATGAGTAACAAGAAACTGCCCGAGAATGCAACCAAGACTGAAGGCGCCGAGCTCGCCCGCCGTGGAAGGGGCGAAATATCCACTGCAACGGCGGTGCCCCACGTGAGCTATGACGACCTGCGCCATGCCGACCGCATTACTATCGACGGTCTCGAGGTCTTTGCCAACCACGGCGTGTATCCCGAAGAGAACGCGCTGGGCCAGAAGTTCATCGTGTCCCTGGTGCTCTATGCCGACCTGCGTGCAGCGGGGGAGCACGATAACCTGGATGCCTCGATTGACTACGGCTCGGTATGCCATGATGTCGATGGCTATCTGCGCGAGCACACGTTTAAGCTCATCGAGGCTGCAGCTGAGGGTACGGCCCAGATGCTGCTGCGTCGTTATCCCTCGCTGCTTGGTGTGCGCATCAAACTCGATAAGCCGTGGGCGCCTGTTGGCCTGCCCTTGGCAAGCTGTGGCGTCGAGATCGAGCGCGTGCGCTAGTCGATGCTAGAGCTTGTTGAGGGGCGGCTGCTTGAGCCGCTGCGACAGAGCTCTATTGTTGGGGCAGTACGCGTCGAGCAGGGTGTGAAACCGCTGATTGTGGCTTGGCTCGAGCAAGTGGACGAGCTCATGGGCGACAACCATGTCGAGGCATTCGACGGGGTAGGCGGCAAGTTCTCGTGCGATGCGAACGGTGCCGGATTTGGGCGTGCAGGAGCCCCAACGCGTTTTCATGCTGCGTACGGAAACGCGGGAAACGGCGACACCCATTGCGATTTCGTATGCGTGCACCATATCGCGCAGCGCCGATGTGACTTCGGACGTATAGAGCTGGTCGATGCGGGCTTGGAGCTCATCGGACGTTAGGCCGTCGAGGGCTGCGTGCCGCTTGGCCTGTGGGCGTTCGTTCGATTTGTCGGCACCCATAAAACTTGCGAAGGTGGCCTGCTTGGGCCGCGGTGCGGGTGATGCAAAGTTGCAATCGAGCGCATCTTGTACCGTGATGGGCTTGCCCCAAAGTGCAATGATGGACGAGGGGCTGAGCTGCTCTCGTGCCGTCGCCTGACGTTGCTCGCGCTGGGCAAGTCGACTGATAATCCAGGCGCTGTTGCGCTTCACAAACGCTTCGATACGCTCGCGGCTGGCGCCGAGCGGTGCACTGGCGTGGACCTCACCGCTCGATGTGACGCGCAGGTTGAAGTTCTTGACGCGCTTTTTGGTAACGACGACGGGGATGGGCGTCCCATCCGGTCGGAATACGGAAATCGTAAACTGCTGCGTCAAAAGCGGTCCTTCAGATTGGGGACGGGCCGGCATGTCGACCGTTCGGCATGCCGGCCCGCTCAAGGGATGTGAAATTAATAACGCTCAAAGAAGGCAAGCGCGTTGTCGCTGCAGAGTTTTTGCATCACGGTCTTGCCAAAGTGCTTGGAGAGCATGTTCTGGAATTCGGGCATCTTGCTGGCATCGGAGAGGAAGGCGGGCACCGTGGCACCGTCCCAGTCGCCGCCGAGCGCGATGACGTCCTCGCCGCCCAGGTCGAGCCAGTGTTCGATATGTGCCGCCAGCTGGTCGAAGGTGACGTCTGCGGCGGTCTTGTCGGTTGCGTCGTTGGAAAGGAACTCGCTGCAGTAGTTGAGGCCGACGATACCGCCCATGTCGCGAATGGTACGGAATTGGTCGTCGGTGAGGTTGCGCTTGACGCCGCAAACCGCACGGGAGTTGGAGTGGCTGGCGACGAAGGGACGCGTGGCGTGGGCGACAACCTCGTCAAAGCACTCATCGTTGAGGTGGGAGACGTCAAGCACCATGCCGGCGTGCTCCATCTGCGTAAGCGCCTCGATGCCGGCGGCGGTGAGGCCGGCGTGGGTGTCGTGGCCGCTCGCGAGCGGCCCCTGCGCGTTCCAGCTGAGTGATGACATGAGTACGCCCAAGCTCTTGAGCACCTCGATCAGCGCGGGGTCCTCGGCAAAGAACGTGGCGTTTTCGATGGTGTGGATGCAAGCGACCTTGCCGTCTTTGAGCGCAGGGCGAATGTCAGCGGTGCTGCGTACGTTGACCATGCGGTCGTGGTTGAGCATGGCCTGGCCGCTCATGTGCGCCATGATTTGCGCCTGGAAGCGCGCGGCGTGGGCGGTGGGAATCTCGTCGGGGACAAACGTGGCGAAGCACTGTGCCCACGGCGTGTTGCCGATCTTTGCGAGCGAGATGGCGCAGGCGTTGCCCTCGATGAGGTCGAAATCTTGCGGATGCGTTTCGTCGCCGGGGAAATAACCGTCGGTGCCGGCGGTAAAGCGCAGGGCGAGATCGAGCGGGTCGAACTGTG
>UROA01000079.1 GCA_900549355.1 uncultured Collinsella sp.
TCTGCGGCCGCGGGCGCGGATACTCGGGCACCTGTCCGCCCGCCTTTTTGCTGCAGAGCTTCTGGCCCAGCTTAGCGGCGCCGGCCGGGCACACCTCAACGCAGCGACCGCAGGCCACGCACTTGTCCTTCTCGACCTTAGCGACATAGGCCGAGCGCGACAGGTTAGGCGTGTTGAACAGCTGCGAGGTGCGCAGGGCATAGCACACGTTGACGTTGCAGTTGCAGATGGCGAAAATCTTGTTCTCGCCGTCGATGTTGGTGATCTGGTGCACAAAGCCGTTGTCCTCGGCCTGGCGCAGGATGTCGTAGACCTCGTCGCGGGTCACGTAATGGCCACGGTCGGTCTCGACCACGTAGTCGGCCATATCGCCCACGGCGATGCACCAATCGGCCGGGTCGTCGGCGCAGCCCTCACCCATCACGCGACGGCTCGCGCGGCAGCTGCAGGTGCTAGCGGCATATTTGCCATCGTATTTGTCGAGCCAATGCTCGATATGCTCGATCGGCACCGACGTGCTCGCGGCATCGATAGCCTTCTCGACCGGAATGACATGCATGCCGATGCCGGCACCACCGGGCGGCACCATCGGCGTGGCCTTGGACAGCGGTCCCTTGGACGCCTGCTCAAAGAACTTGGCATAGACCGGGTGCTCCTCGAGCTGGCTCATGCGCATGTTGAGGAACTCGGCGGAACCCGGCACCAGCATGGGCAGCACCCACTGCTTGGCGTGCTCGGGGTTTTCCCAGTTGTACTCGAGCAGACCCGTGTAGCTCATGTCGTCGAGCATCTTCTCGATATCGGCTTCGGGCATGCTGGTGAGCTTGACCATCTCGGGCAGCGTATAGGGACGGCGCATCTTCATCTTGCAGAGCACTTCGGCCTGCTCGTCGGTTGCGGCCTCGGCAAACGACCAATACTCGTAACCCAGCAGCTCATCGCGATGCAGCAGACGGTTGGTGCAGTGCTCGCATAGCTTGACGATGGCCTCGCGCGGATGCTCCGGCAGCGGCGGCACGAACTCCGAACCGATGTCGGGCTCGGTGTAGCTAATCCCCGGTCCGTTGAGAATCATGGTTGTCCCTTCTCTTGCCACAGTCCGGCGAGACCGCGGCGCCCCTCTTTTTTTGCAGGCCGGGCATGCCCCCATGCCGTTCACCCGCCATTGTTGACATTGTGTCAAAAATAGTATTGACGAACCGTCAACAATATTCAAGACTGTTAGGCGAACGGTCAGGCAAAAGAGGATGAAAGGCGGCAAAACATGGGCAACAACACAGCAGATACCTCTGTGGTCGATGCCGTTCCCGCATCCGATAGCGCGGCAAAGCGCCTGACGGGCGACGAGCGCCGTCGCGAGATCCTCGATGCCGTGCGCACTGTAAGCTCCGAGCTGGGCGTGTCGCATCTATCCGTCTCGGCCGTGACCAAGCGAGCCGGCTGCACGCGCTCGCTGTTCTACCACTACTTCGCCGACATGGACGCCGCCGTCACCGCTGTTATGGACGAGGCAATCGACGGTTTTATCTCCGAGCTCGAGCAGTGGAATGCCAACCGCACCGTCGGCGATATCGAGGGCGCACTCGACACCGTCGCCCCGCTCTTTAAGCGCCTGGTCGCCAGCGGCCACGAGCTGCCGAGTACGCTCACCTCAAGCAGCGGCGCGCTCTACGGCGGCTTTTTGCACAACGTGGTCCAGCGCGTGGCGCAGTATATCTGCGATACCACCGTGGTGGACTTTGTCGCCCATCACGAGCTGCGCATCGACCATGTCTACGAAACGTTCTACACCCTCATCATGGGTCTTTTGATGTATATCCGCACGCACCCCGATGTGCCCGACGAGACGGTCAAGGAAATCATCGCCTCGACACTCCACATCGAGGGCTATACCGCCAAGTATCCGGAGCGCAAGCCCCAGAACTGACGACATTTGGCCAAACTGCCCGCGATCAGAAGAGGGGCCGCGGGCGTGTGAAAGGAGAGCAGCATGCTGTTCGATGTTTGGGGTAGCGATACCCTTATCCACTGGGCCGGCTGGGCCATGGTCTTTATTGGCCTGATCGTGCTCAACGAGGTCGGCCGCCGCACCAAGCTGGGCGCGGCAATCATCTTTGGCGTGGCTCCGCTGGCCATGACCATCTACTGCGTCGCCATCGCCATCGGCGTCTCGCAGGGCGCCGAGTGGGCGCTCACCAACCCCACCCATGTGTACCACAGAACAGCTGGTTCCACTACGCGAAGGTGTACGCGGCGCTGGCCGGTTGCTGGGGCTTCATTGCCATTAAGTACCAGTGGGGCAAGATCGGCAAGGCGCATTGGTTCCGCGCGTGGCCGTTTGTGATCGTCGCCATCAACATCATGATCGCCGTCGTGTCCGACTTCGAGAGCGCCTATCACTTCTTTGTCCTGGGCGAGTCCACCTGGGTCACCTCCGAAGGTGCCACGCAGCTGGCCGGCTGGAACAACGTGTTCAACGGCATCGCCGGTATCATCAACATCTTCTGCATGACCGGTTGGTGGAGCGTCTACGCCTCCGAGGATCAGACCGACATGCTGTGGCCCGATATGACCTGGGTCTACATCATCGCCTACGATATCTGGAACTTCTGCTACACCTACAACTGCCTGCCCACCCACTCCTGGTTCTGCGGCTTTGCACTGCTGCTGGCGCCCACCGTCGCCGCCTTTATCTGGAACAAGGGCGGCTGGATCCAGAACCGCGCCTTTACGCTGGCCATTTGGTGCATGTTTGCCCAGGTGTTCCCCTACTTCCAGGAGGAGTCCATCTTTGTGACCCACTCCACGCTCGACCCCGGCGCCGCCACCGCGGTCTCGATTGCCGCGCTGGTCGCCAACGTCGCCGCGATCATCTACATCGCCTACCGCGCCAAGAAGCTCGGCCGCAATCCCTACAAGCAGGATGTCTTTGAGGGCACCAGCGATTGGGAGAAAGCCACTGCCCGCCGCGCCAAGGTTGATTACGCGCACGCCGAGTAACGTGCTGGTCGCTGTTGGCACTTGGGCATAGGCCCGCCTGCCAGATTTTCAATCCGATGTCTCGCAGAGCCCCCGGAAAGCGTTTCGCTCGCTTTCCGGGGGCTTTTGTCGTTGCGTCTTATTCATCTATTCAAAAACGTGCGCATATATAAAATCGGATTTCAAATCATGCGGCGGCTCTATGGGGTCCCGTTTTTGGGTACAGTGTTGTCCCGATATTGAGCTTGGGGGATATATGAAAGATGAAACGATGGGCCAAGAGGATGTGGCCCAAGATGCAGAAGCGTGTGCCGAAGCCCTGGAGAGCCTAGACCGGATTTCACTTGATGAGATTGCGTTTGACGATTCGGGCGTTGATGTGCAGGATGAGTCGGAAGCCGAGGCGCAGTCCGATGATCAGGATGCAGACGACGTTGAACCTGCCGAAGATGAGGCAGATCACGAAGACACCGGATGCGAGGCCGACGACCAGCCCGAATCCGACACGAGCGAGGAAACCATCTTGCTCGACAGCTTGCCGGCCGAAGATTCGCTGACCCGCGAGCTTCCCGGCCTGGGCTCTGCGCCTGCCGTGGACGAGACCATCGCCATGGGCGATATCCCCCTGCCGTCCGTTCCCTCAGCACGCGAGGCCGAGGTTCGCCATCGCAAGATGTCGCCCAAGCGCCGCAATCTGATGGTCGCCGGTGTCGTGGCCGTCGCGCTCGTCGCCGGCGGCGCAGGCTATGCCGCCTGGAACGGATATCAGCAAGAGCAGGCTGCCGCTGTCGCCGCCAATGCCCACACGATGATGTCAGTGCAGATTGGCGTGCATGCCGCGGGCCTCGACTGTTCTACCGGCTCCAAGATTCCCGTACAGGTGAGCGGCCAGGACGCTGATGGCTCCTCCGTGAGCGAAACGCTCTATGTTGACGAGCACGGCCGCGGCATCAAACTACTGCCCGGCGATTACACGCTCTCCATCGCTGCCTCCCCCATCGCGGCCGACGGCACCATCTATACCGTCCCGACCACCAAGACGCAGGTCACCGTTAAGAGCGATGGACAGGATTTAAGTGCCCAGGCCACCTTTAAGCTCAAGGTGCCTTCGGCCGACACGGTGACTGACGACCAGATCGATGCCGCCGCCAAGTATGCCGAGGAGGGCGGTGCGAGCTCCGCCGCGGCTGCCAAAGTGCTCCAGCAGGCAGCAACCGCGCGGCGCGACGCCGCCGTCAATGCCGTGAGCGCGCAAAAGGCACAGGCGTCCCGTGATGCTGACGCTCGCCACAAGGCAACCGACCTCTACCAGCTCGATATTCCCGTCGAGTGGTACGGCAAGGTCGCAACTTGGCAAAACGGAAGCACGCTATGCATCTATCTGGGCGACGACGCCAATACGCCGCTCGTGACGCTCGTCGCGGTGCGCGAGGGCGAGAGCTTTACGCCCGATGAAGGCGATACGGTTTTGGGTGCGGCCAATCTAGGCAACGGTTATACCGTCTACGCCAGCGGCCCCGTCTATCCGTACGTGGTGCCCCAGACCATCAACGGACGGACGCAGAACCCCGTGTCAACCTACCCCATGGACACGGCCATTGAGCTTGTCGAGCTTACGACCGGCAACCGCTATACGTATAGCCAGATCAAGAACGACCTGGTGGGTAAAGACGGCAAGGCCGATGGTGCCACTAAGCTCGAAACCGACTACCTCGCGCAGATCCTGCTGCCGAGTATCAAAGCCCAGGACTAGCCTGGCGCAGCAAGGTGCTCCCCAACTGTGATGAAGGAGCCAGGAGGTCCTGACCCCACAGGTCCATAGATGATTAGGCAAGGAGCCACTTCCATGCGGGCATAACGTGTACCACACCGTGCTCGCATGGAATATCGGTCTGTTCATCCATGGTAACGATTGCCGACTCGCCAAGATCAAACTGGGCCATCGAGGCATCAAGCGCGGCAATTTCGCGCTCGCGCGTTTTCTCACTTGCCATATCCGCACTCACCTGAATCAGGCTATAAGCCCGCATGAGAAGCGCGTCCCCAGCCACAAAGTCCACCTCATGGCTTTTGCTCTTCTCTTTGATCAGCAGGCGGCAGACCGAGCCGGTCCTCACCGCGGGAGTCCTTCTTCTTAGCGCATTGAACACTGCGGTCTCGAGCCTCTGGCCCTGGTCCAATGCTGATGCGGGAGAGAATGCTCCAAACATCGCAGGATCGACAGCGTAGACCTTAGACGCAGACCGCATGTTATTTGCCAGTGAACGCGTGAACTCCGGCACGGAGAACAGCAGATAGGCATCCTCGTAATACTCAAGTAAGTCGCTGAGCGAATTACGACTGACGGGTATCTGCCTGCTCTTGAACTCGTTGTACACTTTGTTCACCGACAGCTCTCGTCCCGAAGATGCCATACACCGCGTTAGGAACAGCGATGCCAGGCGAGGGTTCTTGACGTCGTAACGCTCAATGACGTCCATAGCGACCGTTCGCGAAGCATATTCCTGTAGCAGCTGAATCGCGTCTGCGGGCGTCTGCTCAAGTGTCGCGATGAATCCCCCTCGTTCAAGATATCCGATCAGATGATGTCGAAGCAGCGCTGCATCGCTTGGGGAAAAGGTCGCATCTGGCTCGAAAACGCTCCCCGTCTTATATCGAACGTATTCCGAAAAACTCAACGGAAAAAGCTCTCGTATAAGAGAACGACCCCTGAACTCGCTCTTAAGTTCTGAGGACAGCATCTTAGAAGAAGATCCCGTCACATAGACGGTCGCTTTCTCCGTATCGACTACACGCCGCAGAAACGCACCCCATTCGGGAATTTCCTGGATCTCGTCAAAGAAAATGTAAGCGCCCTCGGTTCGAGCAGCAGGATGCAGCGCATAGAACGTGTCAAGCACGTCCGCCAGCAGCGATGGCTCATACGGGCGCAAGCGCTCGTCCTCAAAATTAAAGTAAAGCATCCGGTCAAGCTCGACGCCCCGGCCCTGAAGCCGCTGCATCTCCTGATACAGGCGATACGTCTTTCCACAACGGCGGGCCCCCACAACCACATTTACGATGTTGTCGCGCTTTGGCTCCTGTGGGTTTCCCAGATCAAGGTCTCGCTCAAAGACCTGCGGAACCCCCTGCTGTTCAAAGTCCTTTATTTTCTGGGCGATCAAGTCGTTGAATGCCATGATTCTCCAATCTTGCTCTCTAGCTAATCAAAATTATACTGATTCTTGATTAATTAGAGAGCAAGATTGTGTGTAGCTTGATTAACACTTAAGCAAGTTTTTCACTATTATTGCTCCGAAGGATATCGAGTGGCTAAGAGGACAACCGAGCTCGAATGCGACTCCCCGAGCAGTCAATTTGGGACGGGGCTTTTTTGACTACCCTCCCCTGCAGAAAAATCCCTAACGCAGTTGCGGTGAAATAGGGACTGTTTTTGCTGGTCAAACCGCAAAACAGTCCCTATTTCACCGCAACTTATTGGTGACCTTTTGGGTGGCACTCAGCGCCACGGGTC
Source organism: uncultured Collinsella sp. (assembly GCA_900549355.1). Lineage (GTDB taxonomy): Bacteria > Actinomycetota > Coriobacteriia > Coriobacteriales > Coriobacteriaceae > Collinsella. The sequence continues at coordinate 6,494 of UROA01000079.1, forward strand.
GGCTTCGAACATCGGCTCGCGCTCGGGGCGGCGATCGCTGTAGGGATCGTAGCCGTCGTCGTCCTCGTTCTCGGCACGGATGTAGGGGTCGCGCGGCTTGGGTGCTGGTTTAGGCGCGAGCTTGGGTGCGGCAGGTGCGGCATCGGTCGCCGGCGTGTTTGTCTTGTTCTTGTCTATCATCTGAATAGCTCCTTGCATCGCATCCGTTCAACATCATCGATTGTCGCACGAAAAAGGACGGCGGACCCAATTGGATCCGCCGCCCTTGGCGTTTAGAGACGGCTGGCAGATTTTAAGGCATGTCCCAAAAATCTACTCGGCATCGGGGACCTCGTAGGTGGCCGCCGGTGTGTTATCGCACACGACGGTAAAGCCGCCGTCCTTGTCGACATCGACCGTCACCTGATCGCCCTCGCGCACCGTGCCGTCGATGATGGCGGCGGCGATGGCGTCCACGACCTCGCGCTGGACCAGACGCTTGAGCGGACGGGCACCAAAGACCGGGTCCAAGCCGCCCACGGCGAGCAGCTGCTTGGCCGCCGGGGTGATGGCAAGCGTCATGCGTTCCTTGGCCAGACGCGCGCGGACGTCGGCGAGCTGAATGTCGACGATCTTCTCGATCTGCGCCATACCGAGCGGATGGAACACCACGATATCGTCGATACGGTTGAGGAACTCGGGGCGGAAGGTCTGAGCCATGGCGGCGTCGACCTGATGGCGCATCTCCTCCTCGTCCTTACCGGACAGATCGGCGATGGCCTTGGAGCCCACGTTGGACGTCATGATGATAATCGTGTTCTTGAAGGACACCTGGCGACCCTGGCCATCGGTCAGACGGCCGTCGTCGAGCACCTGCAACAGCACGTTAAAGACATCCGGATGAGCCTTCTCCATCTCGTCGAGCAAGATCACGGAGTACGGACGACGGCGCACGGCCTCGGTGAGCTGGCCGCCCTCATCGTAGCCCACGTATCCCGGGGGCGCACCGATCAGACGCTGGACGCTGAACTTCTCCATGTACTCGGACATGTCGATACGCACGAGCGCACGCTCGTCATCGAACAGGCACTCGGCCAGCGCCTTGGCGAGCTCGGTCTTGCCCACGCCGGTGGGGCCCAGGAAGAAGAAGCTGCCGATGGGCTTGTCCGGATCGGAGAGGCCCGCACGGCTGCGGCGCACGGCCGCGGCAACGGCGGAGACGGCCTCATCCTGACCGATGACGCGCTTATGCAGCTCGCCCTCCAGGCCCTTGAGCTTGTCGAGCTCGCCCTGCATCATCTTGGACACGGGCACGCCGGTCCAGGCGCTCACGACCTCGGCGATCTCATCGGAGGTCACCTGTTCGTTGAGGCCCTCGCCGTCCTGCTGCTTTTGCGCCTCGAGCGCGGCCTCGGAATCCTGAATCTGCTGCTGCAGGCCCGGAATCACGGAGTAGCGCAGCTCGGACGCACGACCCAGGTCGCCGTTGCGCGTCGCGCGCTCCTCTTCGCTCTTGGCCTCGTCGAGCTGCCCCTTGAGCTCCTGCACGTGGTCGATGGCGTTCTTTTGGTTGAGCCAGCCGGCCTTTTGCACGTTGAGCTTTTCCTGGACCTCGGCGATCTCCTGGCGCAGGGCCTCCAGACGCTCCTTGGAGGCGTCGTCAGTCTCCTTCATGAGCGCCTGCTCCTCGATCTGCAGCTGGGTGAGCAGACGCGTGGTGGCGTCGATCTCAACCGGCATGCTGTCGAGCTCCATGCGCAGGCGGCTTGCGGCCTCATCGACCAAGTCGATGGCCTTGTCGGGCAGGAAACGGTCGGCGATGTAGCGATCGGAGAGGTCGGCAGCCGCCACGAGCGCACTATCGGTGATATGCACGCCGTGGAAGATCTCGTACTTCTCCTTGAGGCCACGCAGAATCGAGATGGTGTCCTCGACGGTGGGTTCGCTGACCATCACGGTCTGGAAACGACGGGCGAGCGCCGCGTCCTTCTCGATGTACTTGCGGTACTCGTCAAGCGTGGTCGCGCCGATCGCGTGCAGGTCGCCACGGGCGAGTGCAGGCTTCAAGATGTTGCCGGCGTCCATGGAGCCCTCGGTGGCACCCGCGCCCACGATGGTGTGGAGCTCATCGATGAACAGGATGACCTTGCCCTCGGACTTCTGTACCTCCTTGAGCACGGCCTTCAAGCGGTCCTCGAACTCACCACGGTACTTGGCACCGGCGACCAGCGCGCTCATGTCGAGCTCGATGAGGTCGCGGTCGCGCAGCGTGCTCGGCACGTCGCCGGCCACGATACGCTGGGCGATGCCCTCGACGATGGCCGTCTTGCCGACGCCCGGCTCGCCAATGAGCACGGGGTTGTTCTTGGTGCGACGGGACAGGACCTGGATGGTGCGGCGAATCTCATCGGTACGGCCGATGACCGGGTCGAGCTTGCCGGCGCGGGCGAGGTCGCAGATGTTGCGACCGTACTGCTCCAGCGCCTCAAACTGTGTCTTATCCTCGGCGGACGTCACGCGGTCATCGCCACGCAGCTCCTCGTAGACTTGCTCGATGCGCTCCTTGGTGACGCCGGCGTCGCGCAGCACGCGGCCCGCCTCGCCCTTGTCCTCGGCAAGCGCCATCAGCAGATGCTCAGTCACCACAAAGCTGTCGCCCATCTTGGTGGCCTTCTTCTCGGCCTTCTCGATGACGCGGACGAGCTCATTGGAAAGACCCATCTGCTGGCCCTCGCCCGAAACCTTGGGCGCGTGGTCGATGGCATCCTGCGTGGAGTGTGCGAGCTGGGCAGGGTCGGCACCGATGCGCTCGATGATCACGGAGATATTGCGCTCGCCGGCACCGAGCAGGGCGGACAGCAGGTGAATCGGCTCCACCGAGCCGGCCTGCGCGTC
>UROA01000080.1 GCA_900549355.1 uncultured Collinsella sp.
AAGGAACGCTGCGGCCGGGGCGGTCGGCCCCCTCCTGCGGGCCTGCGGTGTAGAACTCCACCAGCGCCTTGAAAGCGTCCACCTCTTCCTCCGGCGGGACGGCCACGCGGTAAAACCGGCGCATGGTTTCCCGGGCCAGCTCAGGCAGGCCCTTTTCGTCCTCCGGAAGGCGGAGATACTGCCCGTTGAACCAGATCATAGGCCGGAAATCCCAGTCGATGGGCCTGCCTGCCCACGCGCGGGGCAGCCTGTCCAGCAGGATGTCAGCCATTTTCCAGAGCAGCCAGCTCGGTCAGAAGCTGCTTGCGGCGTGCGGCCTTGTCCACCCGCTCCACCATCTGGGCGGCGGGGACAGCCTGCGGGTAGAAGCCCTCGCTCCGGGACACCGGCTGGCCCGGATAGCTCATAGGCGGCTTGTGCTTCTTGTCCTTCTGGCGCTTCTCGGCCCGGCGCTGGGCGCGGTTCTGGGGTACTGCTGCCGGGCGGGAGTACCGCGCTTTTTCGGCGGCTGCGGCCCGGTTGAGGTCGTCGAGGATGTCGTAGATCCGGCCAAGGTCGTTTTCGGTCAGACCCAGCCGTGCGGAGGCCCCTGCGCCCAAAATCTTGTCGAGGCCGCGCATGGAAACGCGGGCCTGTGCACGGAGACGGTCGCCGAGGCGGACATTCTCCCGATCACAGCGGGCCGTCTCGGCCTCGGAGTCCCGGGTCATCTCGTCGATGGCATCCTCCAGACGGTCGAGGTCGTTGGCGTTCAGAAGCGAAAAATCAAATTCCTGACCACAAATGTTCATGTTGTCCTCCTGTTACACGCCTACGGTGGCATAGCCTGCGACGGCGTCGCCGACCCGGGAGGTCGCGTTCTCTTCGGTAAGGTAGTTGAATGCCTCCGGGATGCCGATGCCCTTGAAGTCGGCGGCAAAGGTCGCATTTGCGCCTGCACTGCCGCCCACATCGCTGGTCAGGATGAGCGCGCCCTCGCCCTTTTCGCCCTTGCCGGTGCGAAGGGAGAAGTAGAGGTAGGGCACCACGACGCTCTGGCCGGAGCCGAACGCGATCCTGTGGGAGAGCAGAAAGTCCTGAAAGGCGTCGCCCACGTAGCGGTCGCCCTGAATGGAGAGGGTGCGCTGAACACTGCCTTTGGTGGTGACAGGGCCGGTGCGGATGTAGGTGTTGTCCGTGGTGGTGGCGTTCAGTGCGCCGCTGTGCTCCCGCACATGGTCGGCACAGACCACCCAGTTTTTCACGTCGGTCTGGCTGGCCTCGGTCTGGACAGCCAGCAGGAAGTCGTCGGTGGTCTCGACGCCGGTATAGTCGGCGCTGGGAGTGAGGCCCGACAGCTTGACGGCTTCGATAACAGTCATAAGAAAACTCCTTTCGATTCAGCCTTTGGGCTGGTAATACTCCAGCCGGAGCTGGAGCTGCATCCGGCAACTGCCCGACTCGGCGGCGACGATGTAGCCCCACTTGTTGAGCTCCATCTTGCCGCCGATCTTCTTTGCGAAGGGGTTGGCGTTGGTGCCGATAGCCGAAATAGCGACGTCGCAGGGAATCTCCTCGATGGCGCCCTCGATGGGCACCGGGCGACGACGGCCGGACTCGTCGGGCTCGCCGAGCTCCATCTTCTGGACCTTGACGGCGCACACGGAGCCGTCCTCGCCAGCGACAAACTCGAGCGGGGAGACGAGCGGCAGAACCTCGACGCCCTCGGCCTTAGCATGGTGCAGCTCGGCGCGACGGCAGGGCATCTCGTCCTCGGTACGACGGTAGGCGATGATGGCGTGCTCGGCGCCCAGACGCTTGGCGGTACGGACGGCGTCCATAGCCACGTTGCCGCCACCAAAGACGACGACGTTCTTGCCGTGCTTGGTGGGGGTGTCGTACTCGGGGAACTTGTTGGCCTTCATCAGGTTCACGCGGGTGAGGTACTCGTTGGCGAAGAAGACGTTGGGCAGGTTCTCGCCGGGGACGTTGAGGAACTTGGGCAGGCCGGCGCCGGTCGCCACGTAGATGGCGTCGAAGCCCTGCTCGAACAGCTCCTCGGCCGTGGCCATGTTGCCCACGACGGAGTTGTACTCAAACTTGACGCCCATGTCCTCCAGGCCGTCGATCTCGCGCTTGACGACTGCCTTGGGCAGACGGAACTCGGGGATGCCGTAGACCAGCACGCCGCCGCCGGTGAAGAAGGCCTCAAAGACGGTAACGTCAAAGCCGTTACGGGCGAGCTCGCCAGCGCAGGTGATGCCGGACGGGCCAGAGCCGACGACGGCGACCTTCTTGCCGTTCTTGGGGGCCATCTTGGGCGTGGAAGCGAGCTCGGGGCGGTCACCCAAGAAGCGCTCGAGCTGGCCGATGGCCACGGGCTCGGACTTCTTACCACGGATGCACTTGCCCTCGCACTGGTTCTCCTGCGGGCAGACGCGGCCGCAGATGGCGGGAAGCATGGAGTCCTCGCGGATGGTATCGAGGGCGCCGCCAAAGTCCTTCTCGCGGATCTGCTCGATAAAGCGGGGGATGTTGATGTTGACAGGGCAGCCCTCAACACAGAACGGCTTCTTGCAGTTGAGGCAGCGCTCGGCCTCGGCCAGCGCCATCTCCTCGGTGAAGCCCTTGTCGACGGGGCGGAAGTCGCAGGCGCGCTCGGCAGCCGGCTCCTCGTTATCGGGGGTACGGGGCGACTTCATATCGGCAACGAAACGACCGTTAACTAGTGGCATGCGCAGCTCTTTTCCTCATAGGCCTTGAGGGACTCGCCCTCTTCGGAACGGTAAGCGGCCTGGCGGGCACGAAGGTCATCCCAGTCGACCAGGGTGGCATCGAAGTCGGGGCCGTCGACGCAAGCGAACTTGGTCACGCCGCCCACCTCGACGCGGCAGCAGCCGCACATGCCGGTGCCGTCAACCATGATGGGGTTGAGGGACGCGGTGATGGGGGTGTCGTACTTCTGGGCGGTGAGGGTCGAGAACTTCATCATCGGAACGGGGCCGACGCAGAAGACCTGGCTCACGGCCTTGTCCTGCAGCAAGCGCTCCAGCGGAGCGGTAACAACGCCCTGCTCGCCGTAGGAACCGTCGTCAGTGGTGATGTGGATGTGGTCCTCGTCGAGGAGCTCGCGGAACTGGTCCTCCATGAGCAGGAGGTCCTTGGTGCGGGCGCCCATGATGGCGTGCACCTCGTGGCCGGTCTCGACCAGGTGCTTGGCGACCGGGAAGGCAATTGCCAGGCCGACGCCGCCGCCAATGACGGCGCAGGGGCCCTCGGCCATCTCGGTGGGAACGCCCAGCGGGCCCACGACGTCGCGCAGCGACTCGCCGGCCTCGTAGGTGGAAAGCATCTCGGTGGTCTTGCCGATCACCATGAAGATGAACTCGACCCAGCCCTCGTCACCGTTCCAACCGGCCAGGGTAAACGGGACGCGCTCGCCCGTCTCGTTGGCGCGAACCATGAGGAACTGTCCAGCGTGCGCATGTTTGGCGATTGCAGGCGCCTCGATGCGGAACTTGAACACCTTCTCCGAGAACTGCGTCTTCTCCAGGATCTTATACATAGAACCCCTCTCTTGTTAGGGCTGCCGAACCGTGCCTCCACGGAAATGGACGGTAGCCCGAATAAAACCGTACGCGCACAGGCGTTGTGCAGACATACGGTGCAAATTATACCCTCATGGACATGTCGCTTACGTGTATCTTCGGCGGTTGGGAGCAGGGTTTATCCACTTTGGCCTACCAAATAGGGGCAGGTTTATTTTGGTCGGTTTTATCAGGCAAAACGGCAAAGGGGGCCGGCCTCGCACATCGGTGAGACCGGCCCCCATTGGAGCGCTGCATATGTATGGCGGCACAGGGTTTATTGCGGTGCGGCCGCTGCGGTGTTTCCGCATACAGAACCTGCCAAAATAAACCTGTCCCTAAATGATAGGTTTTAGTGCTTGCCGTTGGCGGAAGCGGCGCCGTTTACGTGATCGCGGGCGTAGATTACGCCGTGGACGATGGCCAGACCGGCGGCATCTGCGGCGCGGGCGCAGGTGTCCTGGAAATCCTCGGCCTCGCGGGCGCGCAGCTGCTTAAGAACGTAGTCGGCGACGGCCATCTTGCCGGGAGGGTTGCCGATGCCGGTGCGGATGCGGCTGAAGTCGCGGCTGCCCATCTTGTCGATGATGGAGCGCAGGCCGTTGTGACCGGCATGGCCTCCGCCCACCTTGACGCGTACGTCACCGGCGGGAATGTCGAGCTCGTCGTGGATGACGAGCAGCTCCTCGGTCTTGATCTTGTACTCGCGGCAGAGCTTGGAGATGGGCCCGCCCGAGGTGTTCATGTACGACTGCGGCTTGACCAGCACAATCTGGCGCTTGCCACCCTCTTCCTCGGGATCGTTGATGTTGATGAGCGCGACCTCGGCGCCCGCCTGGTTTTTCCAGTACGTGACACCGGCCTGACGGGCCAGCTCGTCGATCGCCTTAAAGCCGGCGTTGTGGCGGGTCTCGGCATATTCCTCGCCAGGGTTGCCAAGCCCGGCAACCATGCGAATCTTAAGCGGCTGTGCAGCTGCCATGTTCATCCTTTCGTTGATTTGTCGCCTGCTATGGTGAGCGACCCTGTTGCCGCTGTCAAATGGAGGGTAATTGAGGGCGTTTAGGGGCGTTTGGACGGCCGTCGAAATCAGAGGTGGACAGTTAGTTCAGATACGTATAAGTTCTGAGGACTCGAAGTGCTCAATTCAATGCCGATACGTTGTTTCGGAGCTTTAGTTAGTCCATATGGCGCTGTTTTGAAGTCTACCCTGCCTTCAAATAGGGCGAATGGTATAGAGATAGCTGCAAAACAGCCTAATTCAATGTGTCCATCTATACGTATCTGAACTAACTGTCCAGTCCTGTTCGGCGGCGCGCGGGTGATTCGCCGTTTAGACCGGCGCAAGGCCGATTCCGGCCCGCAGAGCGTTGAGCCAAGCGGCCTGACGCTTGCGATAGCCCTTGATACGGTATCGGAATCGGACTCCCGCGAGTCGATGCATCGTTTGGGCGAAGGCTTCGAGTGCAACAAGGTCTTTCATTTGGTCGCGATTGATAACCAGGACGTGGATGCCCATTGCCTTGAGGCCATTATTTCGATTGCCATCGTGGATGCGAGCGTTTTGAAGCTCATGTCCAATTCCGTTGTATTCGTTGTCGACTCCGGCTGCCGGGCAATATAGGTCGCAGATGGCATAGGGGATGCCCGAGGACATGTTGACCGCAAGAGTGTCGAAGTCGATTCGATAGTTGAGTAGCAGGCCTCCCATGGGCAGACTGCAACATCCGAATCCTCCAAAGCGCATGGGCGCTCCGAGAACGGCAAACATTAGGGATTCGGCTGGGGATGCAGATCCGGGTCGGGCAAGTTTGACTGCCGTGCGAAACGATGTGTATGAGCTACTTTTGGCGAAGCGTGTAACCGCCTCAAGCTCTTCGATAGTTGTGGCGGGCTCGCATTTGTAGTGTGCCTGTTCATAGCGGGTTTCGTTCTGTTGCTCGACCACCGACTGGTTGCCCAAGCAATCAAGATCGCCCGTCGCTGCGCAGCCATCGCCCTTGGGCCAGATGTCGTCATGGGCAATGGGGTATGTTGCCCCGGGAGGAAGGGAGTAGGTTCCGAGCAGTTCCATGAGAAGCATCAAGGTTTTGGCGACTGATTCATTTTTGGAACAAAGCATGGCTGTCACGGCAGGAGACGTTGCGTAGATGTCGGCCTCGACGTGCATAATTGCACCTTCAGGAAGCGGAGCGGTGAGAATATGCTGAAGAAGCCGCTTGTCGGGGCGTCTGTTGTCTTCGTCTGAAACGAGAAGATCGAGTAGTTCGGAATCATCTTCATTCCAGGCATCGAGTATCGAAAGTGCGCCAAAGTCTATCGCGTCATTATTGGGAATGCAGCTAGCCAAGGCCTGTGCTTGCTGTTCACTATCAACGGAGTCCCAGGGTAGGGCAGAGTACGCCCGTCGTGCGCGACGAATTGCGCGGAGGGCGGAGAAATGTGAAATCACGGTCGTCATAGCTATAACGTACTAAGTTGGCGGCAGAATGCGACCCCCATACCGTTCTTTTCGCTCAGCGGGGCGCTGCGCGCCATGAACGGCTGGGTGTTATGAAATCGGTTGAGGGGATTGCAGGAAATTGAGCTCTGCCGCGAAGGTTGACGATAGCTACTGGACGGTTAATTCAGATACGTATAAGGCGGCGGGCGTTCGAGGCGTGCCTAAGGCCCTTGAGGGCGATTTGAGGGTAAATATGCAGCGGTTGTACTCGAGAACGATGAGATTTGGACGGCATGGCATCCGCTGGGGAGCTCAGAAGGCTCCGAACGGTCCTTTGGAGCTTTAAAAAAATACGTATCTGAACTAATTGTCCAGGGAAGGTTGGCGAGGGATAGAAAAAGGGTCGGAAGTGAGCTTCCGACCCTTTAAAAGCATCAAAGATGATGCGCGGCAGGCTACAGCGCGAAGTCGCCGCCGACGAGCGTGGAGACGGGCTCCTCGTGGTAAACGGCGGAGATGGCCTGAGCGAACTCCTCGGCGACCGAGATGGTCTTGATCTTGCCGCCGACCTCGACGGGAATGGCGTCGGTGACGAGGCACTCGACGATCGGGGCGTCGTTCAGACGCTCGATGGCCGGACCGGAGAAGATGCCGTGGGTGGCGCAGACGTAGATGTCGCCAGCGCCCATAGCCTTGAGCTCTTTGACGTTGGCGCACAGGGTGCCAGCGGTGTCGATCATGTCGTCGTTGATGATGCAGGTCTTGCCCTTGATGTCACCGATGATGCCCATGACCTCGGCGGCGTTGTGGCGCGGACGGCCCTTGTGGGCGATGGCCAGGTCGCAGCCGAGCATGTCGGACAGCTTCTTGGCGGCCTTGGCGCGACCCACGTCGGGGGAGACGACAACCAGGTTGTCGGTGTCGAAGTGCATGTCGTTGTAGTACTGGCCAAACAGCGGCAGTGCGGACAGGTGGTTAACCGGGATATCGAAGAAGCCCTGGATCTGGCCCTGGTGCAGGTCGAGGGTGATGATGCGGTTGACGCCGGCGCGCTCGAGCAGGTTGGCGACGAGGCGGGCGGTGATGGGCTCGCGCGGGCCGGCCTTGCGGTCCTGGCGGGCATAGCCGTAGTGGGTGATAACGGCGGTGATGGAGCGGGCGGATGCGCGCTTGGCAGCGTCGGTGGCGATGAGCAGCTCCATGAGCATGTCGTTGACGTTGCCGCCGGCCACGGACTGAATCAGGAAGACGTCGGCGCCGCGGACGGTCTCGTCGTAGCGGGCGTAAATCTCACCGTTGGCGAACTGCTTTAGCGTAAGGCCCGAAAGCTCGACCCCAAGGTACTCAGCAATCTTCTGAGCGAGGGGACGGTTGGAGGAACCGGAATACACGCGGATGGACTTGCGCATATTCTCCGACTTCTCGGGATCATTAATCGGCATTACCCTTCTCCTTTATATCGAACGCCATATAGATGCCTTGTTGCATTGTAACCGCGCGACGGGGTTAATCGGGTCTTGATAACGTCTTTACCGTCAACGGACACGAACCGACCACTCATCCGGTTGCGCAGGTCACGATAGAAAAAGGAGCCGCCCCCATGGGAACAGCTCCTTAGATGCTTGGTAAAACGTTATACCTCGTCGTCCTCGTGCAGACGGCGGCGATAATCGGCGGCCCAGCCCTCAATGTTTACCTGGCGGGCACGACCCAGGCCAAGTGCGTCGGCCGGGACCGGCTCGGTGATGACGGAGCCGGCGGCCACGAGCGCGCCGTCGCCGATCTGGGCGGGCGCGACCATCATGGTGTCGGAACCGATGAAGGCGTCCTTGCCGATGACGGTCTTGTGCTTGTGCACGCCGTCGTAGTTGCAGGTGATGGAGCCCGCGCCCACGTTGACGCCGGAGCCCATGGTGGTGTCGCCGATGTAGGACAGGTGCGGCACCTTGGAGCCCTCGCCGATCGTGGACTTCTTGATCTCCACGTGCGTGCCGGCCTTGGAGCCGTCGAGCATGTGGGTGCCCGGGCGCAGGTAGGCGCGCGGGCCGCAGTCGACGCCGTTCTCGATGACGGCCTCGATGGCGATAGTCTCATCGATGACGCAGCCGCTGCCGACGGTGGTGTCGGTGAGGCGGCTGTTGGGGCCAAGCTGGCACTCCTCGCCCACGGTGACGTGGCCGATCAGGTGCGTCTGCGGCCACACGACGGTGTCACGGCCGATAACAGCGTCGGGGCCGATCCAGGCCTGCGTGGGATCGATGAACGTGACGCCCTCGGCCATCCAGTGCTCGTTGATGCGGTCGCGCGCGATGGCGGTGAGCTGCGCGAGCTGAATGCGGCTGTTGACGCCCAGGCCGTCGCGGTAGTCATCGCAGTGGAAGATGGAGACCGCCTGGCCGTGACCCTTGAGGATTTCGAGCATGTCGGGCAGGTAGTACTCGGACTGCGCGTTGTCGTTGCCGATCTCGTTAATGTGGGCGGCGAGCTGCGCGCCGTCAAAGGCGTAGCAGCCGGCGTTGCACTCGAGCAACGTGGCGGCCTGCTCGGGCGTGCAGTCCTTCTGCTCGATGATACGCTCGATCTGACCATCGGCGCCCAGCTTGATGCGGCCGTAGCCGAAGGGGTCGGGCGGGGTCATGGTCATGACGGTGCAGGCGAGCTCGCCGGTGGCGACGGTTTGCGCGAACTTGGCGACGGTGTCGGCGGTGATGAGCGGCAGGTCGCCGTTGAGCACGACGACGGGGCCTTGCGTGATGGCGCAGGCCTCGAGTGCGACCTTCACGGCGTGACCGGTGCCCAGGCGCTCGGTCTGCTCAACGCACTCGACCTTGGTGGCGCTGTTGGCGTAGGCGCCGTCGATGAGGGCGCGCATCTCGTCGGCGTGGCTG